>NZ_JBQWLT010000011.1:0-88459 GCF_052545375.1 Halobellus sp. GM3
ACACGTCTCTCGGGCCCTGCAGGAAATGCGGGCTGACATCGCGGACGAACTTACCAGCGCTCGCGAGGAGTACGACGGACACCCTGACGAACTGACGCCCATCGTCGAAGGCGTCTGGATTCATCTGGACGGGGCCGATGCGTGGAAGGGCGCGTGGTTCACTGCGAACAAACTCAGCAACGATGAGGATTTCGCAGAGGACACGACGATGGACTTCGATTATGAGGCCAACGACGGAGCCGACTCGAAATCGGAGTTCGAAGTCGATTTCAATGGACGCCCGGAGGTCTTCGCAAGCCACCTCCGATTCAACATGGAGCCGGAAGATCTCGCGAATCCGGATGGCGGTCGTACCGCTGAAGCCGAGTTCGCGATTGAGTTCGACGAGGGCGATGACCGTCTCTATGGCGACACCTTCGACCTCCTGGACGAGCTCCTCGCGGTCGACAACGCATTCACCGTCACGATGCACACGCAGATCCGTGTGATCGAATCCAGCGAGGTGACCCAAGTATGAGCCAGGGCATCGCCGAGGGGAATTCGTTCGCCTTCACCACCGGCGCGTACGGGAATCGACCGACGTTCGTGTTGACGCGTGATCGGGTCGACGACCAGCACGAAATCACGCTCTACGAGCTGGCGCCCCGTGATATCGCGACGGCTCGACGAGAACGGTTCGAGAGAGTGCAAAAAGCGGTAAGCGTCTCAGTACGTGAACTGGAGGAGGCCATTATCGGCGACCGTTCTCCGTCCGAACTCCCCGGGGCAGATGACGCAGCGTACGATTGGGATGACTGGTGTGCGATTCGTATCGCGACGTTACGCGGCGGGGCGTTCAACGAGGTTAGTTTCCTCATCGAATCCACCTTCCGTGAGCTGAGTCTTGATCCCGAGACCGTCTGTACAGGCGACCCCGCAAGCGTCAGTCTCCCCGAAGCGGCCGGTGTTCGGCTTTCGATCGCGTTCCGTGCGATGAAGCCGATGCGACGCCGGGACCGTCTCCGTGAAGTCGCAAAGGGAATCGACCAGATGAGTCTGGGTGAGTGCTACTACTGGCACGCCAAGGCTCGCTCGCCGTCCTCGCCCAGCGGTACGAAAGCACTTCGCGTTTTGCTCGCCGACCACATCTAACAAGATTTCGATATTATGAGCGACTCCCACACGACATCCGAGACCGAACCTGAATCTGACGACGAGTACACCTCGCTGGCAATCGAGGGCGAACTTCCCCTGAAGGCAGTAGGGATTGAGAATCTCAAGGAAGCGAATCCGAAGCACATGCCGCCGCACCGGTACATCCACCCGTGGTTCGCTCGCCGCCCCACCCCTGCGGCTCGTCTGGCGATTCTTGGATCGGTAATGGAGGAGGGAACGAGTGCGGATGAACTGCTGTCGCTGATGCAGATCGGGCCAGACGGTCTAGAAGAGAACATCAGCGAGTACGTTCAAGAGCGCAAGACGACTGAAGGACAGCGTGACGGGACACTCGGCGAGTGGTACGGCTATCCGAGACCGTTCACACAGTCTCCGACCGAAGACGAGCTGGCAGATCTACATACCTCGTTGCGAGAGACCTGGGATGGCGAATTACCGACCGTTCTAGATGCGACTGCTGGTGGCGGAGTGATTCCCTTCGAGTCCATCCGCTACGACTTGCCCACCATCGCGAATGAGCTGAATCCCGTCCCGTCGGTGATCCTGAAGGTGATGTTGGAGTACGCGCCGGAGGTCGGATCGCTCGAAGATGACCTCTACAAATGGCGCGACCGAATCCAAAAGAAGGCGAGCGAGGAGCTCGACGATCTGTACCCTACGAAGCGGGATGGCCGTGAAGTGCTGGCATCGGCCTGTACGTACCACATTCAGTGTGAGTCCTGTGCTGGGACGGTCCCGTTGATGCCGAAGTGGTGGCTCCACAAGCGTAGCGCCGGCGAAGGCGTCGCGATCAAACCACACTACGAGAACGGGGACGTGTCGTATGAATGCGTTGAGCTCACAGAGAACTCGAACACTGACTTCGATCCGTCGGAGGGTACAGTATCGCGCTCGGACGTAGAATGCCCCCACTGTGGTGTGATTACCGAGTACGAAGAGACTCGGGAGCTGCTTAAGAACGGCGAGTTCGAATACCAGATTTACGGTGTCAAGTACGACGATCCCCGTGGTGGTTCAGGGTATCGGGCGGGTGACGACCTCGACCAGCAAGCCCTCAAGCGCGCCGAAGAGCGTATCGAATCCGACTTCGAGCTGCTCACTTTTCTGTCCGAAAAGGTCGAAGTGAGTAGTCGTATCACTGATCCGGCGACCTACGGGATGGAGGAATGGCGAGATATCTTCAATCCGCGTCAGCTGGTCTCCCATTACGAGTACTGTAACGCATTTCGAGAATGCGCTGAGGAGATTCGTGAGGAATACGATACACGCGAGGCAGAGGCCATCCTGACGATCCTTACGATCTCTGCCAGTAAGATGATTGATCGGAACTCTCGAATGTCTCCGTGGGACACAGGAAGAGGATATCCTGCGAATATGTTCATGTCTCACAACTACTCGTTCCGTCGAGTGTTCTGCGACAACAATTTAGTCTCTGAAACGATGGGGTACGAAGATACCTCGCGGAAGGTGATCGACTGTTACGAGGAGCTCGTTGAGATGGCTGCGGGCCGAGACGCAGCAGAGGTGTACTGTGGGGATGCAGCTGATCTCACGTCGAAAGTCGGAGAGGGTTCTGTCCAAGCTGCAGTCGTTGACCCCCCATACTATGATAGCGTCATGTACGCCCAACTCGCAGATGGCTTCTACGTCTTGCAGAAGGCGTACTTGAGCGACGTCCACCCCGAGTTCTTCACCTCAGAACTAACCAACAAGTCTGACGAAGCTGTTGCGAATACCTCCAGATTCGAAGGACTGGAAGGTGAGAAGTCAAAGAAGCAACTCGCAAAAGAGGACTACGAAGAGAAGATGGCAGAAATCTTCTCTGAACTCTACCAGACTCTTGAGCCCGGCGGCGTCCTGACAATTATGTTCACACATAAGGAGACCGACGCCTGGGATACGCTGTCGATGTCGCTCATCGAAGCCGGGTTCACAATTACCGCGACACACCCGATCACAAGTGAAATGCCAAACCGCGTCGTGATGCGCGGGAGCCAGAGTGCTGACAGCACAATCCTCCTTACGGGGCGGAAACCGTTGCACGAGAAGGAAGATACAGGCGGGGCGACGCTCTGGGATGATGTGAAATCGGAGACGCGGTCCGAAGCAAAGAAAGCTGCACGAGAGCTTCTGGACTCCGGTCTAAGCCTCACCAAGACGGACACGATTATCGCAGCGTTCGGTCCAACTCTACGCGTCTTCGCCGATAACTACCCCGTCGTGGATAAGAAGGGGGAGGAAGTCCCGCCCCGCGACGCACTTTCAGCCGCCCGCGACGCCGTCGCGGAAGTTCTCGCCGAGCGGTATCTGGACACGAAAGGATTCGACGATCTTGACGGGCTGACGCGCTGGTACGTCCTCTCCTGGCTAATTTACGAAACAGACACAATGCCCTATGACGAGGCTCGACAGCTCGGAATCGGCGTCGGTGTCAACATCGACGACGTGAAACGGGACACCAAAATCTGGGGGAAAAGCAGTGGTGATGTCCAGCTCAAAACCCACAGCAATCGAGTACAGGACATCGTTCGTGTCGAAAACGGAGAAGACGTCTCCAGCCGCAAATATCCCGTAAACCCGACTGATGAACGCTTCAGTCACGGCATCGATGCAGTCCATTCTGCCATCCACGTCTACGAAACCAAAGGTCCAGAAGCTGCCTGGGAGTGGCTATCCGATCGTGGTCTGAAGAATGACGAGCGGTTCCGGACCACCGTCACCGCTCTCCTTGAGGTGCTTCCCCAAGAACACGAAACTGCGGAAACCCTTCGAGATATACTCTCGGGGCGCACGGGCGAATACCTCGATATCGATATCAGTAACATCAATCTCAACGTTCGAGGGGAGGACGACGAAGATAACCAGGCAGCACTCAACGAGTTCGAATAAATGACCCTCAGGGACGTCTCGTGGGAGCCGGTGTACGAGAGCGAGTTCCGGACCAACCGGACGCTCATGGAGACGTTCTACCGGCCATTCCTCAACGAGGTCATCCGCTACGACCGGCTCGCCGGCTATCTGAGTTTACGTAGTCTGGCGCACGCTCTCGAAGGGGTTGACTCCCTCCTCGAGACTGATGGAACAGTACGTGTTATCGCTGGAGCCGACCTCCAGAAGCGCGAGAAGGGAGCGATGTTCCCTGACGCAGATGAACCCCTCGAACCGTGGGTTGAGTCCCAACTCACCATCATCGCTACCCTCCTTGACCGCGGCGACCTCCAAATCAAGGTCGGCGACCCCAAAGGCGGTGACGGGCTCTTCCACCCGAAGCTCGGCATCGGTGTCGATCGCGAGGGCAACAAGATCAGCTTCGAGGGGAGTATCAACGAGACGCTCAGTGCGTGGCAGTACAACTACGAACGCTTCAAAGTTCATCGCTCCTGGAGCCGTGGCGAGGCGAAGTATGTCGAGGAAGACGTCTCGACGTTCAACGCACTCTGGAACGGCTTCCACCCCTCCGTCGATGTCTTCGAGCTCGACGAAGCTGCACGCCAGAACCTCATCGACTGGAAGGACACCGATGGAACGCTCGAGGAACACGTCGAGCGAGTCCAGAATCACGACCCCCAGACGACGGTGCCCGAAGACGATACCGCTGGCGTCGTCTCGGTCGCCGGACGGACACCGGGAGGAATCCATCTCGCAGAGGAGATCAGTACTGTCACGCCCTGGCCGCATCAGCGAACGATCTCCGATACTGCGGTCAGTATCTACCCGAACAACCTCCTGTTCTGTGACGAGGTGGGGCTCGGCAAAACCATAGAGGCTGGCCTGACCCTCTCACGGCTGATGCAGGTCGGAGAGGCTGAGCAGGCGCTGTTTCTGGTTCCTGCAGGGTTGGTCCAGCAGTGGCAGAACGAACTCCTCGACCGCTTCAATATCCACGCCTACTATCACGAACGGTCCTACGACGGTGATTACATGATCGGTCCTCTCGGAGACGCAGAGGATCACCGTATCCCCACATCCGGAGCGGTCGATGCCGATGCCTGGGAGAACACGCCGATTGGTTCGTTCGTTACGGATAGAGATGAGCCAACCGTCGTGATCGAGTCGTGGCATACCGCCCGCCGCGAAGGTAATCAGGGACACGTCGCCCCACGCATCGACGAGAATGTGTGGGACCTCACAGTCGTCGACGAGGCACACAGTGCTCGCGAGGAGACGAAACTCTACGACCTGCTCGGACAGGCCGAAGAGGCCTCCCGGTGTCTCTACGCTCTCACGGCGACTCCCATGCAGCTGAATGTTGGCGAGCTCTACGATCTCCTTCGGCTATGCGATCTCCCAGAGGGTTGGGACGATAAGGACCGATTCGTCGAGTTCTTCGAAACACGGCAAGCACTCGAAGATAGCCTCAGTACCGTCGGCTCTCGCTATCAGAATATAGCCGATGGACAGCAACAGGTTCTCCAACAGTTCCAGAAAGAGCTCGATCTGGAGGAGGACGAAGGCCGACCAAGAATTGAACGGTTCGGGAAACTCATTCACGAACATCTCACATCGAATCCCGGCTACGACGAGCAGGCGAAGGCGCTAGTCCAGGCGACGGACACGGAGTCGATTCAGCAGCGGAAAGCCCTCGAGAAACTCGTCGGGGTGCGAGAAACCTCACCCCGCTTTGACGATCCGCGCTCGCTCATTTTCGACTGTGGACCAACGGAGTGGAGCGCACTAGTGGAGGCTTCTCAGTGGGCGACACCGGTTCAGTCCCGCATCTTCCGGAATACTCGAGCGGTCTTGGAGCAGTGTCAGGATCTCGGGCTGCTCGACGACACGGTTCCGACTCGGGAAGTCGAGACAAAACGTATCGAGCTGGGTGACGCAGCCCCGCTGTACGATCAGGTAGAGCAGTATATTGATGAGACGTATAAGCAGTCGCAGAAAATCCTGACAGGGAAGGAGAAGCTCGCGTTGGGCTTCGTGATGACCACGTATCGTCAACGCCTGACGAGCAGTCTACACGCCATCAAGCAGAGCCTCCAGCGACGGATGGAGAAACTCGACGAGAAGGTTGAGGACATGACAGAGGAGGTCTCCGAGCTTAGTAGGGACGCCGGAGTTACGGAGGCGACCATCGACGAGGCGATCGGCCAAGCATCCCTCGACGCCTATCAGCCGAGTAGTCGGGGCGCGGCTGACGTGATTCAGGCGGAGCGGAAGGCCCTCCAAGAGTTCGTGGACGATCTCAGGCAGGCCCACACCGACCCGAAGGTAGCGCAGCTGCGCCGCGACATTCGCTCACTCCGTCAGAGCGCCCGTGATAACATCATCATCTTCACGCAGTATCAGGATACCCTCGAGCATATCCGGGAGACGCTGACAGACACACATCCGAACGTCGGTACGTACAGTGGTGGTGGCGGGATGCAGTACGACGAAACATCCGGAGAGTGGGAGAACGTCGGTAAAGAGGCGATCAAGCGGGATTTCACTGACGGGGACACCAATATCCTGATCTGTACAGACAGCGCGAGTGAGGGGCTGAACCTCCAAACCGCGGATGCGCTGATCAATTTCGATTTGCCGTGGAATCCAATGCGGGTTGAACAACGCATCGGTCGAATCGACCGTATTGGCCAGAAAAACGAGGTGGTGAAGATCATCAACTACGCCTACAAGGACAGCATCGACGGCGACATCTACGAGGAACTGGAGGGGCGGTTGAAGCTGTTCGAGAACGTGGTTGGGCCGATGCGTCCGGTACTGAACAGCATCGAGCAGGACATCAAAGACGCCGTTATGGGTAGTTCCGGGTCGGAGGACACCAGAGGGCCCAGTGAACAAGTCGTCGAAGAAGCGGACTCACGGGCAAAACGTGCCCAGGAGAAAGCCGAGGAGACCGGGCTAGCAGATGAGCCAGAAGAGGTATCGACGAAAGAGGCGATAATCGAGAGTTCCGGGCTTGACGGGTGGGAACCCTATTGCTATCCCGCATTGGATGAGATCGGGACCGGTGATCGGTCGTATGAACCGTTGGTGAGCTTAGAGACGATCGAGACACAACTTACGCAAAGCGACCGCCTCGAAGAGACAGAATGGTCGTTTACTGCCCTCCGGAACCATGACCGCGCCGACGACTTCGAAGATATCGTCGACGATGCATACGTTCTGGAACTGCCAGAGGAGGATGCAGTAGCAATGCCGGAGTCGCTCGGAGAGACAGCTCAGGCAGAGCTTGGAGGGGGTAGCGGTGTTGTTGTGACGTTCAACCCAGAGATTGCTGAGCAGTTCCCGTCGATTCGGCTGCTCCTACCTGGAGATCCACTATTCGAAGCGCTCGTCCGCGAAGCTGCCCCAACAGAAGTCGATAATGTGGAGTTCGTCTGTGGTCAGCGTGGAGAGAGTGGATCGTCTGTTACCCGAAGTAGTCGGGTCGCCGAAGCCAAACAAGCGACTGTTGTAGAACCAGCTGTAACGAGTGAGAGTGTGAAAAATCTCCTCGGGGGGACGAACTCAGTCTCAGACATTGACGATGCAGAGCAAACTGTCCTGAACTGGTTATCCCAACTTCCAGCTACAGAGTAGAGGCACTTTCGGGGGGCAGAGGGCTTTCCGGAAGTTCCCGGAAGGACGAATCTTCCACAAACAAAACCGCCGGACGTCACCGTGATTGAGGTAGCTATGAAGCCGTCAAATGGAGTGATTCCGGAAGCAACCCGGTCACGTTTTTAACACTAGCCAGAAAACCAGTCTATCACGCAAAGATGATCCGCGATGCTCGCGTTCTCCGCGCCGGGTTCGTCCCTCGGGAAGTTGAGCATCGCGACGCCGAAGTCAACCACCTCTCTAGCGTTCTCGAGCCCATCACGAACGGTGAACCCGCCGACACAGCCATCGTCACTGGCCCCAGCGGCGCCGGCAAGACGTGCATCTCGCAATTCGTTACCGAACGACTCCGGGAAGAGGTCCTCGACGTCGAGACCACCTACGTCAACTGCTGGCGCAACTACACGCGGTTCCGCACGCTCTACCAGATCCTCGACGACCTCGGCGCGACCATCGACATCCACCGGCAGTCGACGCCGCATGACGAACTCGTCGACCGCCTCCAGCAGCATGACGGCCCGCGGACCGTCGTCATTCTCGACGAGGTCGACCAACTGGAGGACCCCAGCGTCATTTACGACCTCCACAGCCTCCCGCAGTTCGCGATCATCTGTATCGCGAACAAGGAAGAGGAGCTGTTCAGCCGCGTCGACGACCGCCTCGTGAGCCGGCTGCGCTCCAGCGAACACGTCCGGATGGACAAGTACCACGACGAGCAGCTGTACGACATCCTGAGTGCGCGGGCGAAGTGGGGACTCGATGAGGATGTCATCACCGACGACCAGCTCTACCGGATCGCCGACGCGGCCGCCGGCGACGCCCGCCTCGCAATCGGCATCCTCCGAACGGCCGCCGGCAAGGCCGATCGCGAGAACCACGAGCGCATCACCGACGATATTCTCCTGGACGCCGCCGAGGATGCACGGGCCCAGATCAAGCAGAAGAGCCTCGACTCGCTCACGCCGCACCAGCGCGTCGTCTACGACATCGTTCGCGAGCACGGCCCAGTCGGGCCGAGCGAGATTCACGAGCGCTATACCGAGGACGTCGATGATCCGCGGACGAAGCGGACTATCCGCACGTACCTCTCGAAAATGGAGCAGTACAACCTCCTCGAGGCGGAAGGGACGAGTCGGGACCGAGAGTACTCGCTCGTCGATTCAGCGGCGGCGTCGCCGATGCAGTAACGGTGACCCCGTCAGCTATCAGGAACTGAACTCGCCGAGGCCCGATTGCTCGTGGTCCAGTGGCTCGATGACCGGGGGATCGTCGTTGCCGGGGTTGTTGACCCGCGTCGAAATCTCGTAGGCGTCCAGATTGTCCTTCGGGTACGGCTGGCACAGTTCCTTGCGGGTGTCCGGGTCTGCGGCGAGCCAGTCGGACTCAGCGTCCTTCGGGAGGACGACCGGCATCCGGTCGTGGATTGAGTTCATCAGGTCGTTCGGCTCCGTCGTGAGAATCGTGACGCACGAGATCGTCTCGTCGTCGCCCTCCCAGACGTCCCAGAGCCCGGCCATCGCGAATACGGGGTCGTCCTCCCGGTAAATCCGGTAGGGCTGCTTCGACCCGCCGTTCGGCGATTTCCATTCGTAGAACCCTGACGAGGGGACGAGGCAGGGACGTGATTCCCACGCCCGCTCGAAGACGCGTTTCTCGTCGGCAGTCTCGGAGCGAGCGTTGATGATGCCCTCCTCTGGTTCGTCCGCCCAGAACGGAATCAGCCCCCAGTGGTAGGCGTCGATCTCGTCGGAAGCCTCGTTCGTGATGATGTGGAGGTCGTCGCCAGGTGCGATATTGTATCGGGGGGTGTACCCGCCGTCCGCGACGACCTCGGCTTCGAAGCGGGCCTCGAGGTCTGCTTGGTCGATGAAGAGCGAGTTCCGGCCACACATACATCCGGGTCCGGCCGCGAGAGTCTTCAACGTATCTGGAAATGTGAAGGGCTGGTTCTGTTGCTCCCTCGTTTAATGGTAGATTTGGGGATGGTCGGTTAGTACAGTTACAGAGGTTATAAACCAGCAACCCGTTCCGCTTACCAATGGAACCGGCTGAGATGCCGTATGAACCCGGTGAAGTAGTCCATGTTCGTCACGACGAGGATTCCGAAGGGCGGACGCATCGCTTCGGCTGCGAGGTTCTGAGCGTTTCAGAGGCCGACGAGGTTAACGACTACACGTACACGCTTTTCTCGTTCGGCTGGGAGCGTGTCCTTGCTACGGATTACAGACACTCGCAGCTATACCCGTCACCTCGAGGCTATCCGAACATCGACGAGTTCCTTGGCGATGGCCACGTACAGGGCGAGAGGCTTCTGGGGAAGTTCAAACGGCGCGATCTGGAGGTGATCGATGAGTGCCTAACAGTGGTAGACAAGGAGGCGGACGCGACGAAGGACTGGTTCAACGAGCTGCGGAAGGAAGATGTCGACCGCATCAATTCCGTCTTTGCGGAACTCGTGCTGTTGTATCACCTGCGGACAGTATACAGGCGTGAACGCGTCTCGTTGAACGCGCGTGTTGGCGAGAAGGATTTTGATCTGCGCTTGACGACGGAAGAAGAAGACGTGTGGATCGAGGTGACGAAGCCGGACTTTGCTGATTCCCTGTCCGACGGTTTCGGGTGGGGGCTTCCGAAGACCACGCAGAACTCCATCGATCGCAAGCTCAAGAGCAAGTTTGAGGAGGCCCGCGATCGCGCTCCCGAGGATGCCGTCCTGATTCTTGGAATATACTGCGAGGAGCAGATCAACCAGAGCTTTGCGATGGGGCAATGGCTGGATGAGGAGTATTACGACGTTGGCGAGATTTGTGATGGCTGGCTCTCCTACACTCACCTAGTCGACACGCAGATTGGGTATCAATCCTTCACAGACGACGGTGAGCGATGTCGGTCGCTGTTTGATCGGATGGTTGGGGAGTGAGACTAGATACCCCTCGGTTATTCCAGCGGCGATAGCCCCAGTCCGGTAGTTCTTCCCGTTGATGTGCGGCCGATGATGACCCCTTCCGGCAGGCAGTCGTTTTCTACAGAGCCTTTCGGCTCTGAATCGTGCTGTTAGAGCTCGGTCGGCGGCAGAAGCTCACAGAGAACAGCTGCTTGGTCAAGAAGTGCGTCGAAGAGCCGTTCAGTCGGTCGATATAGCGCGTGGTGTTCATCAACAGAGTATGGGGTTTTCTCATCATCTGTGTGCGAGAGAAATCCGCACTCGAGAAGCGGAGCAAGGGTAGTATCCAGCGCAGTTCCGGAATGGCCGGATTCGGCTTCAAGAGTGTGTCGAGGGAACTCAGAAAGGAACCGCGTACAGCAACTCAGGACGTGAGCACGTCGATCAGCGAATAGTTCGTTGAGCGCGGTACGATGGGTGCGTGTCCAATACTCATCGAGTTTGACGTATGTGCGAACGATAGGGGAAAGCTCGTTCAAGGAACCATTAGCATGGACGATGCCAAGGTCGTTGAGCGCATGTTGGTCTTTGGTGTCCAGAGACTCGCCGAGGGGATGGAGAACAGTTTGAAACGCCTCGTGGTACCGCGAAGTGAGGAATTCCCCGGCAACAACGTGGGCGTTCACGATATTTCGAGTTGGGTGCATTGACTCGTGGTGGTCGGGGTTTCGGTGGTCGACGTGGGTTCGTGGATAGCTCATAGAGCACCTCTTCCAACGTGGCGTTGAGCATTAACATTCCGAGCAGTCAGGCTCGAGACTGCAGCTGGGTAGGTTTAACCAACACACCGCCGTCAATACGGCCGGGTGTTGGTTAACACGAAGTACGCTCGATTCAGGAACTATTCTCGGAAACAGGATCCAAACGGAGACTACTCGGGACTGTACCGGGATTGGAGGGGATCACATCGAGTTTCCTGAAACGCGGAAGCGACACGCCGCGGCTTATCGGGAACGTAGACAACTAATCGAGTATGGGAGAACACTCAACGTCGAACCGATTGGCGGTGGACCAGCCGACACGGGGCGCTGACCGCAATCGGTCCCTCGCTGACCAGGCCGATCCAGCTACGGACGAGATGTTGCTGCCGCAGCTCGACGACGGCATCACGCTGCTTGATGTCGAGGGAGGCCGCGGCGTCCCGATCCTGCAGTCGCTCGTACTCGACCATCTCCTCCTGCACGACGGGCCCGCCTTCTGGGTCGACGCAAATGGTCACGCGACGACGACGACACTCGCCCAGATCGCGCCCAGTCAACGGTTGCTCAACCGAATTCACGTCGCCCGCGGATTCACCGCCTACCAGCACTACGGCGCCGTCTGTGATCTCCCGACGGCAGTGAACAAGTCGATCCAGATGTCCACCACTGACGCCGGGACGGCCGGTCGAGGGGAACCGAGTCGTGACGAGGACACGTCGCCCCACACCCCCGCCCTCATCGTCGCGCCGGCCGTCGACGTCCAGTACCGCGCCGACGATACCCTCGGCGAAACCCACGCGGGAACCCTTCAGGCTCGAACTCTCGCTCGGTTGGCGACCTACGCCGAGGGGTACGACATCCCGGTGCTCGTTACGCGAAACGAACGAAACGAATTCACCGAGTCAGTCGCGACGGTCGCCGACCACCACCTGGAGTGCGAGCAGACTCGGATGGGGCCACGGGTCGTCGGCAAAGACTTCGAGACGCTCGTCTATCCCGTCGACGACGGCGCGTACTACCAGACGACGTTCGCGTACTGGCGGCAGCTGCTCGCGGCACGCGCCACGCAGGTCGGCGTGGAACCGACGACGCCGGCGCCGTCGACGCCGACCCCGGAGGGCGTCGGAACGGGCGTCACCGCTGACGGTGAGACGGTGGCGGCCACTGCGGACCCCTTGCTCGATGCGTGGACCGCGACCGGGACAGGAGGCCGATAGCGATGGGGCGCACAAACCCGACGTATCGGGATGCGCTCCGGGCCATCGAAGAGCGGTGGGCGGAGTTCCGCCGGGCACTGCGGCGTCGCGACCAGCCGCGCTTCGACCGGCTGTTCGAGTACGCCCGCGAGCACGCCGACGCGAGCGGGCTGTTGAACCACCAAAACCCGCTGCTGCCGGCGCTGCTCAGCATCGATCTCGAACAGGAGGGGCGCCTCGACGATCACGAAGAGCGCCTCGAGGAACTCGAAGCCGCGGTCGCAACAAGCGATGACCAGGAGAGTGCCCCACCGGACGCGGACCCGTGACGATGCCGTTCAGTATCGACTTTCTGGACGACGGCCGCGTCCTGGAGTGGGAGGCAACCGCCGACGGCGCCGTCGCGACCGAGCGCGATGACTACACCCCACGCTTCTACGTCGCCGCTCGCGACCCAGCGTCCGACATCGACCTCACGACGCTCCAATCGGTGTACGACCAGCACCCGGATGTCGTCGCGACCGAACTGGTGGCGCGACGCCCCGGCTTTCGACGAGACGAGGAGGCCGTTCTCGCAGTCGACGTCGCCCACATCGACCGCGTCACCCCACTCGCCCGGCAGGCACGCCAGCTGTCGGACTATCCAGTCGGGGATCTCGCCTGTTTCAACGTGGACTTCTCGCGAGAGTTCCGGTACTGTCTGGAAACCGGCGCCGATCCGACGCCGGCGAGCGAGCTGTCGACGCTCCGGCTCAGCGTTCCGGTGACCGAAACGAACAACGACGTCTACGGAGAGTTGACCGTCGCCGGCGATACTGTTACCGGCTCGCCGACGGATCTCCTGACCGCCGTCCAGAGGGCGCTCGACGCGCACGATCCGGACGTGCTGGTCTGCTCGACGAGCGAGATCGTCCCGACCCTGTACGAGATGGCGACGGACGCCGGCGTCGACGACTTCTCGCTGAGTCGGTGGCCGGACGTCGACTACCAGCAGCTCGCGAGCCGGTCGACGTACTCGAGCTACGGTCGCGTCGGCCACTCGCCGGCACGGTACAACGTGCCCGGCCGGGCGATCATCGACGAATCGAACACGTTCTTCTACGGGGAGACGAACCTCGAGGGCGTCCTCGACCTCGTGTCGCGCTCGAAAAAGCCCGTCCAGGAGCTCGCGTGGGCGTCAATCGGGAACGTCCTCACGGCGATC
The DNA here is from genome assembly GCF_052545375.1 of Halobellus sp. GM3. NCBI lineage: Archaea > Methanobacteriati > Methanobacteriota > Halobacteria > Halobacteriales > Haloferacaceae > Halobellus > Halobellus sp. GM3. The sequence continues at coordinate 13,750 of NZ_JBQWLT010000011.1, forward strand.
CAGATTTGCGAGGCCCACGACCGCGGTGTCCTCGTCCCGTGGAACTCCTGGCGCCACGAGTTTTACAAGCCGATGGGGACGCTCCACGACGCCGACCGCGGCGGCTTCATCTTCGCGCCCGAGGTCGGCCTCCACGAGAACGTCCACGAACTCGACTTCTCCTCGTTGTATCCGAACATCATCTGCACCCGGAACGTCTCGCCGGACGTCATCCGGTGTAGCTGCCACAGCGACCGCGACGACGTCCCCGGCCTCGGGTACTCGATCTGCAACGACCGGGGCTACCTCGTCGACGTGCTGCAACCGATCATCGACGCGCGCGACGAGATCAAGGCGGCCATCCGTCGCGAGAAGGAACGGGACGACCCCGACGAGGACCGACTGGCGGAACTCGAGGGACGGTCGGGAGCGCTGAAGTGGATCCTCGTCGCCTGCTTCGGCTATCAGGGGTTCAGCAACGCGAAATTCGGCCGCATCGAGTGCCACGAGGCGATCAACGCGTTCGCTCGCGAGATTCTCCTGACGGCGAAACAGCGACTGGAAGCTGGCGGCTGGCGGGTCGTCCACGGCATCGTCGACTCGATCTGGGTGACGCCGGACCCTGACGTCGACGACGAGGACCGCGAGGACCTCGAGACGCTCGCGACGGAAATTACGGAACGCGTCGAGATTCGGCTCGAACACGAAGCTCAGTACGACTGGGTCGCGTTCGTACCGCAGCGCGAGAGCGACGCCGGCGCGCTAACCAAGTACTTCGGGAAGGTCGCCGGCGACGACGACTTCAAGATCAGAGGCATCGAAGCCCGGCAGCGCTCGACCCCGCCGTTCATCGAGGACGTCCAGCGGGACTGTCTCGACCGGCTCGATACCACGCGGTCACCGGATGCGGTGCTCGGGCGTCTCGAACGAGCAATCGATGAACTGCAGGCGGGCAACGTAGCAGTGGAGCGGCTCATCGAGCGGAATCGTGTCTCCAAGCCGCTGGAAGGCTACTCACAGAATACCCAGAACGTGGCGGCCTTGAAGCGAGCCCGCGAGCAGGACCTGGCAGTCCATCCGGGCCAGGATATCGAGTACGTGGTCGTCGACGACGAGAAATCCTCGCGAGACCGGGTCGCCCTCGCCCACGAGGAGATCGAGACCTACGACGCCTCGTACTACGAGACGCAGCTGGTCAGAGCGGTCGAGAGCGTGCTTTCACCGCTCGGGTGGGACCGAACCGATATTCGTCGAGAGCTCTCCGGTGAGAGGGACGCCGTTTTGAGCTCGTTCGGAGCCTCCAACGAACTGTCGTAGTGGACCCACCCCTGGTTTCCGTCGTTTCGATCCAACCCCACGTTTCCGACGTAATTTTCGACCCCCCTCGTTTCCGTCGTTTCCTCACGCCCCACCCCAAATTTCCGTCGTCCGCACCCACTCAGTAGTAGGGGGTCACTACTCGCGAGTCCAGTCCTGCATCCGGCTGTCCTCGAGGATCGTTTCGCGGACGACCTGGGGATCTTCGATGAGTCGATTCTGGAGGTGGATGCCCCCCGCACTCCCCTTGTTGATCTTCTCGATTTCGACAACCCCGAGGAAGGCCTGCTCTTTCAGGATGTCGCGGAACCGACGGACTGAGAGGATATCCATATCGAGATGGTTGCAGATGCGTTCGTACTGGTCGTACACCCGACTCGTGAGGAACGCATCGTCGTTACTGTTGACACTCAGTTCCGTGAGCGCCAGCAACGCCGCCTTCGCCTGCGTGGGTGCGCCGTTCACGAGTTCTCTGAACCGGTCCTTTTCGGCGTGCTGCTGTGCCTGGCGGACGTGTTCCTCCGTCACTTGCTCTGCCCCGGCCTCGTAGGCGACCTCCCCGGCGTGACGAAGAATGTCGATCGCCTTCCGAGCATCGCCGTGTTCCTGCGCGGCGAAGGCCGCCGAGAGCGGAATCACGTCCTCGGAAAGGACGCCGTCCTGGAAGGCGTCCTCGCGGTTGAACATGATCTCCCGAAGCTGGTTGGCGTCGTATGGCTTGAAGAACAGCTCCTTGTGCTGGAAGCTGCTTTTCACGCGCTCGTTCACGTTGTCGACGTACTGGATCTTGTTGCTGATCGCGATGACACCGACGCTACAGTCGATTTTCCCCGCCTCCTCAGCGCGCGAGAGCTTCATCAACACGCTGTCGTCGTTCATCAGATCGATCTCGTCGAGGATGATGATCACAGAATCGAATTGAGCGTCGAGCGTCTTCCAGAGGAGTTTGTAGTATTTCGACGTACTGAGGCCGGTATGGGGGACGGAGATTCCAGTCGAAGATTCATCGTTCAGCTTCGCGGCCAGTGAGGAGATCGCCTGAGTCTCCGTGTTGTCTTCAGCACAGTCGATATACGCTGTTCCAATCTCGACGCCATCCTGAGCGGCATTTTGAGCTCGCTGGCAGACGTGTTTTGAAACGAGAGATTTACCGGTCCCAGTTTTCCCGTAGATCATCACGTTTTCCGGGGAGTACCCGTGGACAGCACCGTTGAGACGTTTCGCGAGCTTTGAGATTTCCTCGTCGCGACCGACAATCCGGTCAGCCTCCGGCACGTGGCCGATTTTCAGGAGATCCTTGTTCGCGAAGATGCGATGCCCGGATTCAAAGAGTGGATCGTCGACAGAACTGGGTGAAGAGTCGGGCGTCATTGAATATCACACGGTGTGAGCGGGGGGAGTATAAATCTAGTGGAGAACGCCACCCCACGTTTCCGACGTTCCTTGTCCGATATCAGCCGGAAAATGCCGTCATTCGGTGGAATTGGATTGCTGACAATATAGCCGCGTTTCCGACGTGAGAGAGGAAACCCGTAGACGGAAGCATCGCCTCGATGTCGAATCCCGAACCCACACACCCCACGTTTCCGTCGTAATCACCGAACAGGTGGGGAGGGGACTCGAAGAAGACATCCACGACGAGATACCAAAGACGAGAGCGGCCTAGCCATCCAATACTGGCCGTCTACAGAAGCAGCTGGAAAGGATCGTTTCATCTGAGGGGGCGAAGTCTTCGCCCCTCGTTGGTCGAAGTTCACTTAATGAGCGTTTCTCAGCTATACTACTTTAATCTATGTGTTGCAGAAGTTAGTTCATCTCTAGATTGGTTCTAGGTCAACAGAATTAGTGGCTGCATAGCACTATCGTAGCCTCTCCCTACGCCGTCGTGGAGAAACGACGGAAACGTGGGGGGTGTGGTCCCTTCGAAATCAGCGTCACCCCCTCCACCAACATCCAGTTACGACGGAAACGTGGGGTGGGTGTCCTCCCTCACCGGGTTTTACTCGTCCGGGTTGACTGGGCCCTTGTACTGAGAACGAATCTTCTCTCCCTCCCGCCACTGCCAGTAGTAGTAGCGATTGTCGTTGATCTCCTTGATCGTGATCGTTGCTTTGGCCGGGACGTCGTCCGGAAGATCGTCTGGTCGCTCTTCGACCTCTTCTTGATCTGCCGACTCCTCGAGACGGGCCTCCCGTTCCTTGTGCTCGGCGAGCGCTTCAGCGTACGTCGCAACATCTCGGAGCTGCTCCGGATCCGACTCGTTGAGCGTGTTGACGATCTCCGTCGGGAGGTTCGCCGGGGGGGTCGGGGGTTCGTAGGACATCGACTACTCTCGTGTTAACCAACACGACCCACGAGCCCATAGTTTTGTTGGTTAAGACGATGGAGACGACTCTCGTGCCTGCTGACTGTAACACTACTCGAAACTCCTTTATATACAAGTTTCGTACTATGTTACACCGTGCTCCGGCGCATCGAACTGGAGGTCCTCGCCACGGTCGACCGCGGCGACACGATCTCTGAGCTCGCGACGAAGCTCGACCACAGCGAGAGTTACCTCTCTCGTGCTGTCGCCGACCTCGTCGAGAAGGGGCTCGTCTACACGGAACGCGACGGGCGGCGAAAACGAGTCGTCCCGTCGGATGCTCGTGCCGTCGAACTCTATCAGGACCTCGTCCGCCAGCACTCCCACATCGAGTTCCCCGAGCTGCTGACCGGCAAGGCACTCGAGGTGCTGTACTACCTCGACCAGCCGCGAACCGTCTCCGAGATCGCCGACCGGAGCGACAACTACCGCAACACGGTCAACCGGGTCCTCAAGCGGTTTCGCGACCGTGGGCTTGTCGGGACCGTCGACGGCCACTACGAGTTCAACGCCGACTTCGACCGCCTCCACGAGTTCGCCCGTGAACTCGCACACCATCTACATCGCCAGCGCCTCGAAGCCGTCGCCCCGAAGGGCACGATTCTCTGGGAGGACTACGACGAATTCCTCGCCCAGGCTGAGACGGAGATCGAGGCAGAGGGATTCCACGAAACCGGCCTCGCTCGATTCACGGCCTTCGACCTTCAGTTCCTGCTCACCGGCCACCGCTACTACGTCTACTCCGAAGACCTCGACGCAGTCTCGCCGGCGGAGCTCTGCTGTCACACGCTGCTCATCGACGACGGCAGCCGCCACCGTTCGTACTGTCTCCTCCTGCTCAGCCACGTCGACGTCGACGAGGCGGACCTCCGAGAGCAGGGAACGAAGTATGGTCTCGAAGACGAAATCGACGCCCTGCTCCGCTACCTCGAGACGCACGGCGAGGTCGACGACGACCGGCTCCCGGAGTGGGACGAGTTTCAGGAGCTGGCGGCTGACTACGAGGTGCCACTACCACAATGAGACCCACATTCGGACGCGAGTACATCGAGAACGAATTCCAGCGAATCGGGAACGGGCTATCTGAACCGCTCACGGTCTACCTGATCGGTGGTGGCGCGATGTCGCTGCGCGACCTCAAGGGGGCGACGAAAGATATCGACCTGGTCGTCCCAGATGGCGACGCGTACGGCCAGCTGTGGGCCGTCCTGATGGACCTCGGGTATGCGGAGGTCCAGTCGCTGGATCCAGATTACCGGGCGCTGGGGGCGACGAGCTGCGTCGAGAACGACGACGGGTGTCGCCTCGACATCTTCAACCAGCAGGTCGCGAACAAGCTCGTGCTCACCGACGGGATGCAAGAGCGCAGCGAGCCGTTCCTCGACACGGATCGACTGACGGTCCGGCTGGTCAGCAACGAGGATATCTTCCTGTTCAAGGCGATCGCAGGCCGCGACGACGACATCGAGGACATGAATATGCTCGTGCAGGTCGGCCTCGATTACGATGTCGTCGGTGAAGAACTCGAAGCCCAGATCGAACGCCTGGGGGACGATCAGTTCGCCACGTTCGCGAACGAGGCGTTGGTCGAACTCGAGGAGCGATACGGAGTGACCACGCCCATCGAGGCCCACGTCCAGGAGCTCACGAATAGGTACTACCGGGGGCTCGAAGTCCTCCAGGCACTCGACGAGCCGATGGCCGTCGACGAACTGGCCGCCGAACTGGAGCTGGATACCGACGAAATTCACGACCGGATCGCGTATCTCTCAACGTTCGACCGGGTCCAACGAGATGGCGACACAGTCCGTCCCGTGGAGTAGCTCAATCGTTACCCTACGTGGAAGGAAGGCGGCCGTCTGGTCGGGGCACGCGGCCCCGTTTGATCTCGTGATCGACGCGACGCAGGTGCTTGCAGCCGCCCTCGGGTGAGCGCTGCTGCCAGTCGGGACAGGTACACGATTCGTCGATGACGTCGACTTCGTACCGGTTCCCGGACGCGGACTGTACCTCGTAACGGCCACCTTTCGAGAGGAGCGAAACGTCCATCGCTTCGCCGACGGCACGCCTCGTGCGGGGCTCGAGATCGTCCTGCGACTGTGCGTTCTCGTCGACGACCAGCCGGTCGCGAACGTCGCCCGTTCGACCCCCGTCCGGAGCGACGGCTTCCGCAGGGCCACTGAGCCGCTCGTGGAGCACTTCCTCCACCGGATGGCCTTCCGGCCACAGGTAGTGGACCTCGCGGCGCTCGCGATGGTCGTAGGAGCCGCACGCCGCTGCGCACCCAGTCCAGACGCGCCAGGCCCCAAGCGCGGCCATCACGTCGACGATGTCACGGGGAACCGTCTGGTGTTCATCCGGGAAGAATACCCGGAAGCGGGTACACGCCTCCTGCGGCGGGACGGTCTCCCACCAGTCTTCGCTGGAGCCCCAGCTGTCGTACATCGCGTCGTCGCTCCCGTAGCCGACGGTCACGCCGTCGATCGGCGTCCAGTCTGCTGGGAGGTGGTCCGACTCGCCTTCAAGCACTCGGAGGACGGCGTATCGGAGGTACTCGTGGGCTTGGTTGTCTGTCGTTCGAGCGACCTGGTCGTGCTGCTCGGCAACGTGCTCGGCTTCCCAAAGAACCGTCGTGAGATAGGGTTCAGTCATCATTCGACGGAGGTCAGAACGCGCCTCCGCCCCTCCGCGGGCGCTGAAAAACTTAACCAACAGAGCGGGAGGGATCCATCACTCTGTTGGTTAACCAGGTTGGGACGAGGATTCGCTCTCAAGCACGTCGATGAGTTTTTCTGCCGTTCGACTAATCCGGCCGAGGCGCTCGCGAACGACCTCGGAATCGTCCGACTCCCACGCAGCGAGGTAGAACGCCGACCCGCTGGTGTCCAACCCACAGTAGCGCCCGACGACGTACGCGACGGCTTCGGCCTCGACTTCGCGTTTCGCCCGCTCGGTGTCGTCGTCGACATCGAAGTGGAGCAGGGCGTGGGCGTACTCGTGAACCAGCGTCCGCGCAAGGTCGGCCTCGTTCTCCCGATCACGCACCTCGACGAGCGGCTGGACGTCGACGAGGCTCAGCTGTTCGCAGATGCCCTTCGCCTCGCCGTGGGTCCACTCCTCGGCTGGAACGATCCGCACCGTCACGCCGAGGTCGTCAGCGGCGGCAGTCAACTGTTCGACGAGGTCGCCGGCGTCCCCGGTCGCTTCTGTGTCCAGGTCGGGAAGCGGCTCGCCCTCGGTCTGGGAGACATCGAACACCGGCGCGGGCTTGAACCCCACCAGGCCCTCGGACCACTCCTCGGGCGGCGTCTCGTCGTAGTCACAGTCACTGTCCTCGTGGTAGCTCGGCGAATTCTCGCACTCCGGGCACTGCGTGGTTATGATCGGCGCCCAGATCCAGATGGCCGACTCACCCTCCTTGACGTGACGGTCGAACTCCTCCTGCCACGTCCGATAGCCCGCCACCCGGCTCGCCTCGGGACACTGTCGCTTGATGAGGAGCGCGTTCCGGTAGGAGTAGTCGTGGAAACGACTCTGGACATCGAGCCACTCTTGGAACTCTTCGCTGGCCTGCGCGTCGTCGACGCCGGCGACGAGGTCGTCGATCCACTGTTCGATCGTACTGTTCATCTCGTCTGATCGCGTGTCGGTCTGGTCGAAGGAGACCGACGAGTCTCTGGTCGTGGACATCGTGTTCACCGAATCGAGTTCACGGCGACTGCGTCTGTTTAGACCGCGCCGCACCCCTCAGGGGCGTTCAAAAACCGCTCTGTCGGTCAGCGGAGCTCGTGGCGTTCGTCCGCAAAGCCAACCGTGACGAGGTACTCGAGGAACTCGTCGAACCGCTCGACGTCACTGGGCGTGTCGGTCGCAAGATGACGCGCCCACTCGATGGCCCACTGGAAGGCGGGATCCGTGCCGCCCTTGCCGTGAATGTACCACCACCGGGCCGCCTTGAGAACCACTATGGGATTCGTCGGCGGCTGCTCACCGGCGAGCCCACGGGTGATGGATTCGATTTCGTCGGGGACGTCGGCGGGATCGACCTCCGCTGATTGCGTGTTGTCGATATCGACGGGAATATCGTCGACCGAGACGTTGTCGGGACTCTGTTGTTGACTCACTGGAAGTCACCTCTGAGAGCTTTCGAAGGAGCCCTCGCCCTCTCTGGGGGCACGAAAAACAGGTCGCGAAGTCACGCCGGCGGGAGGTAGACGCTCTGTTCGCCGGCGATCTCCTCAAGGTTGTTTCGATGACGGTGGCTGAAGTAGCACTCGTAGCTGCAGTATCCACAGATAGCGCCGGTATCGTATTCGGCCACGTACGGGCCGCGGCGAGTTCGCCAGACGTTCGTCCCGCACTCGGTACAGACAGCGTCCTCGAGATCGGCAGGACTCGGACCCTCGTACTCGATGTCGAGCCCCTCGTCTTGCGGTGTCGTTTCGGGCCAGATTCCGTGGGTCCTCCAAAACTCACGGACGCGAGCGAGGCTGTGGCGCACCGTCTTTCGCACGGTGACGTGGTCGGCGTCGCGACCGCTGTCGTCCCAGCCGTCGGCCGTCCAGAACTCACCGAACTGCGCGCCGCGATGCAGCCCGTTCCAGTCGACGCCGACGATGTCGGCTGGTGGCTCGTCCGTGAGTGTCGGTCTGGTCAGCTGTCGAATGGCATCGAGCTGCTTGGGCGGACTCCCGCCGAGGATGTGGACGCGCCGACCTCTCCAATCGGCAGGGTCAGAGAACTCGTGGGCCAGGCGGTCGGCGTATCCCCGTGAATACCCGAGGACGAGGGTCTCGGGAATCGCGTCGATCACCGCCCGCGACTTCGGAACGACGATGATCTCGGCCTCTGGATAGCTCGCTTGGATCTCACGAGCAGCAGCGACGTGGGCGTCGATGTCGTCGATTTCGTCGACGTCCCCGATGACCCCGACCTGAGGTTCGTACTCGAAGAAACGGTCGACGAACCGCTCCAGATCGGGATTCCGGAAATCGTTGTCGAGCATCCCAACGGGGAGGCTAAGGTTCTGATACTGCGCCTCCTGGTACCCACAGTCCTCGCGAAAGCCGGGAAGGAAGCCGAGGTCGACAGCGTCGACGACAAACGGGGCTCGATGCAGAAACGCCACGTAGTCTGCCTGTCTGGCGGCGGCGATTTCGCGGGCGGTGCTGGCGCTGGAGCTCAGCTCGAGGGACATGATTAGGCTCGCGAGGCCGCTGCTGGCTGCCCCGCACCCATTCAGGGGCCCGAAAAACCGAGACTCAGGCAGTTAACCAACAATAAGGGAACCCACGCGGAATGTGTTGGTTAAGAACAGAACTTACTCTTCGCCCTCACGTAGCTCTTCGGCCTTCCATTTGAGCTGGCGCAGAATCTGCGTTCGATTCTGGTGGGCGTTCTCGTAGGCAACGCACTCCTGGAGGGTTTCCATATCCGGAATCGTCTCGATCCCTGCCTTGATCAGGCGCGTGTTCGGTGCTTCAAGCCGCTTTTCAGGCGGAAATTCGTCTGACGCCTCTGAGTCGTCTGTAGAAGTACCCATAACGGATGCCTCCACCTTTCGAGGGCACGAGCAACAGCAGAGAATTGAAGCAGTAGATCTTGGGAAGGTGCACCCACTGCGAATGGGACCACCAAAATAGAGGCCTTCACGACAGGATTCGCGCTGTCTCGAAGCCCAATCAGGCTTCCGAGGATTCGAGCAAAACGAGGTTCTGAACAGGGTATGGGTTATTCTCGCCGGCGAACTCGTCCTCAGGGACGTAATGCCAGAGGTGGCCGTCTACCTGGTAGAGAAACGACTCGCCGCCTTCTGCTTCAACTCGTACTCGCTTCCCGACATTATCGTCTTCTTCCCAGCCGATCACGGTCAACGGCTCGACGGGCCATTCAAAGAATTTGACCGAGTCACCAGACTCCAACTCTTCAAAAGTCTCTATATCCCCCTGCTGTGGCTCTCGCGCGTCGAGAGTCGGATTATGCTCAATAGACATGGTCTCTGGGTACGCCCCTACTCACTTAATACTGTCAGCAGTGGATTCCAGCCGCTAGAACGGAAGCACGCCTGGCGAATCTTCTCTCCGACTGCTCTTAGCCCATCGCCTCTTGGAACCGCTCGCGCAGCGCGTCCTCGCGTTCTTCGAACTGCTCGACTTTCTCCTGCAGGTCGTCGCTGACGCGCTCGATGCTCGCCAGCGCTCGTTCGCCGGCCAGCGAGGCCTGTGACCCATCGTCCCCGTCCGCCTCTAGCTGCTGCTCGTAGGCCTGCTCGACGCGCTCGATCGTGCCTTCCGGGTTGAACAGAATGTCGTTGGCGATGCGGACGTACTGATCGAGGGATGCCCCCTCTTTCCCTTGGAAGAAGTGGGTGAGGGCGTACGTCGCGCCGGAATGCAGCGTCCACATATCGATCTCGAAGGGGGACGCCGTATTGGCTTCTGCATCGCCGGCGGCACGCTCGGCCAGGTAGTCCGGGAAGCCCAGCAGGGTGTAGAACTCCGTGACGGTGAACGGGAGCTCCGAGAAGTCGAGGTCGATGTCCTGAGCATCTCGGATGAACCCGAAGAGGTCGTCGGCGACGAGTTCGACCTGTGCGAGGAGTTCCTCCCACCAGGTCCGGAAGTTCCGCACGTCGCCGACGTGTTTGATGACCTCCTTGTCGGTGAGCGAGCGCATCGTGTTCGAGCAGTAGCCGTCCTGGGCGAACCCCTCCACGTAGACGGCGTGCTCGCCGAAGAAGTCGTAGCCCGACGTGACGCCCATCGTGATCGGGTCCGACCGACCGGGAAGACGCACCTCGAGGCCATCGAACATGATGTCCATATGGACCTCGCCGCCGCCCCGGTAGCGCCGGATCTCGCCGAACATCACGTCACCCAGCGGCGCCCCGTCGATGGTCTCCTCGCGGAGGACCTCCTCCAGCGGCCCGTACACGTCGACAGGGTTGATGATCGAGTACGAGTCAGTCGGGATATGGAACAATGGGTCCGTCTCTGCGTCCTCATCTCGAACCTGCCCCCGAGCTCGACTCGGCTCGACGAGCGCGTTGAACCGCTCCGTTTCGACCCACTCGTCGGTGTAGGGATTCTGGTACGCCACGGTCGTCTCGACGGCCTGCGGAAGATCACGGACCGCCTCGGCGAAGGTCACGGGGTCTGCATTCCCGTGACGCTCTCGGTACCACTCTGGTAGTTCGGTGTCGGTACGCCCATCGACGCCAGCGAAGATGGTTCTGGACTCTGGATCTTTCATCTCAGTCACCTCACTTGAGGAATCCTCGTCGACGTGCGACTGCATCGTCTCGCGCCCTGCGCCCCTCTCCCGGGCGCAAAAACAACACCACGTTAACCAACACCCGTCTCTGAACGGCGAGGAGTGTTGGTTAATCCAGGTCCAGTCCGCGGCTCGGATCAGATGTCGGAACTACTCAGATTCGTCTCTCCGTACCCGGACCTGCCCAGGATTTGGAATCCAGGGGTGTGCTTCCCAGCAATGCCGAGCGTGACTATGCGGTGAGTCGAACTCTCTACTACAGGATCCACACTCGTAGGTGGCATCGGGCCAAGGTTCGCTGACGAACATCGCTGTCACCGTCGTCTCCACCGGCTCGGGGGCCTCGCTCCGCGTAACGTACCTGTAGCCGAGAACCGTCCGTTGCCCCATCGCTGTTCGGGCGACCTCGGTTGGCTTGTCCTCGGGGAGATACACCCAGCGAACGAAGTCGTCGACCGATTTCTTGGCTGAGGGCTGGAGGATGAGCCATCGCTCGTGGTCATCTCGGAACAGGTAGCGTTCGGTCCCCCTGTTTTGGAGGTATATTGGGTCACCCCTGCCGGGGACGAGCTGCAGTCCGAGCGACGGCGATACCGGTTTCAACAGCTGGTCGACGACCGATGGGTCGTCATCTGTCTGGCTGTCCGAATCAGTCTCCGCTACGAATTCATCGAGACTGGCATTCGTGATCACGGGGACCACCTCCCGAGTGAGGCCTGTTCCCGGTCGGACTCAGCTGGGATCTCGCAGAGAAACCGCCACTTTGGCTGCTCTCGGATCTGCTTATCGGGGCGATTTCCCGCTTGGCCGGGGTCCGTTTTACCGGCACAGTGCCAGCCCTTGTCTCTGAGCGCTTTGATCATCGAGCCGTCGAAGTCGGCTCGCACGAACGTCAGCAGGAGCCGAACGCCTCGTCGCCGACCGTGCCGACGCACGAACCGTTCCATCGACCGGGCGAGGGCGGCAGAGGCGAGATTGGGGAAATCGACGCCGATGCAAATCCGTGCTGCCTCGACGATTTCGTCACCCTCGAATCGCGTTCCGTCGTACTCCAGCGAGCGAATCAGCGGATAGCGCCACGTAATCGCACCTAGTAGCTGGTCCTGGTAACAGAGTCCGTGATGGACGAGATTCGTCCGGGGGACATCGTCCATATAGGAGTGATGTGCTTCGTAGATCGCGCCGGCGACGTGGCGCGGGATCGCTTCGATATGGACGCGCTCTGCGAACCGCAAACCGAGCGGCGCCGTGACCGGCTGCCCCTCCCGATGGATGGGACACGAGCACTCCTCGGGGGTAGGCGTATACTGGAAGCCGGTACTCCGTATTTGGTCTAGAGAGTGAGTTTCGGTCACGAGTCGGTGTCGTCGGTGCGCTCCTGTCGGTCGTTGTATCGCTCCAGTTCACGCCCGATTTTCTCGAGCGCCTCGACACCACGTTCGAGGAGCTGGTGGGTGGCTCGCGCCAGTCGAAGCGTCTCCATCAGTGCTCCCCCTCTGGGGGCTCGATGAGGTTGTTGCTCTCTTCTGCGAGTTCCTGGATCACCCGTTCTACGTCAGCCTCCTCGGTAACCACCCGATGTGCGAGCGGGGCAGGATATGCACGGTCGCCCTGGCTGCAGAGCACGACCAGCCACTCGTCGCTTCCATCTCCGAGTACGATGTAGTGGTCGCGATCAGCGCGCTGGAACACTCTTCGATCAGGGCGGGAGACGGCTCGCCAGTTCTCGGGGAGCGTCGGTGACGGCAGTCCACCGTCGGCGAGGGCGACGACGTCGTCGGTAAGGGTCGCCATCGCGGCGTCGATCTCCTCACCAGTGAGGTGCCAGCAGGCCGCTGCACCGTCGCACTCCAGCTGTGAGACCACCTGATCCCGGAACGCGATGTAGTGCTCACGGGCGAACTGCTCATCGTCGTAGTAGTCGAGGAGGAGCGCGCACGCGAGCTGGGCGGGCCCGCTACCACTGTACCCCCACTCGAACCCGCTCGGACTGTGGTTGACGAGGTCCAGACTGCGCTCGAGGGAGAGTCGCCGATGCTCCGAGAGGTTCAGGACGACGGCTTGGCCGTCGACGCGGAAGCCGACGTATTCGACTGCGTCTCGGTGAGCCTGACCTGGCGATGCGACTGGAACCGATTCCGAACTGGCCATAGGTACATTCCCGTTCATTCGTTGCTCGCGGGCGGTTCGGTGACCCCCGCACCCCTCTCAGGGGTTCAACAAACAGGACGGCGTAGCGTTCGGCAACGTATTTGGCAGTTGCAACGTACTGTCCACATAATTGAGGATGGCTGTACTGGACGATCTCTCGGGGTTCGAGTTCGAGGACGTGATGGAGGACGTGTTCCGGAACCTCGGCTACGAGAACGTCCGCCAGGCCGACCGCACGGCTGACGAGGGTCGCGACGTCATCATGGAGGAGGTCGTCGACGGCACCCGGCGTGCGATCATCGTCGAGTGCAAGCACACGGGGACAGTCGGGCGGCCGGTCGTCCAGAAGCTTCACTCGGCGATCGCGACGTTCGACTTCGACGGCCCGAAACGCGGAATGGCCGTCACGACCGGCCGGTTCACGAACCCTGCTCAGGAGTACGCCGACCGCCTCCAGCAGAACGACGACCCACACCCTATCGAGCTGCTCGATGGCGAGGACCTCCGGGAGATCGCCGACGAGATCGGCCTCGACCTCTACAACGGCCGCATCGAGATTCTCTGCGACGAGACGCTCCGCCCGTACGACCCGGCCGCCGACGTCGACGCGGCCGTCGTGGAGGCGTTCCGCGAGATCGAGAACATCGAAGCCGCCGTTCTCCCAGAACCACACTCATCGGTGACGTTCCGCCCGGTGGTCGCGGTCACCGCGGACACGAACGCGGTCTTCGAGACATCGGTGGGCGTCATCCACCGGATCAACGACCGGACCCGATTCGTCGCACACGCTGAACGCGGGCAGCCGCAGGTCGTCGATGAGGACGTCGGGACGCTGGTTACCGAGAACCTCCACGCGACGGTCGATCTCGACGCCGAGCAGTTCGGAGAGGTGTTCGACGACGTCGAGGAGCGGCGGTTCGGCCAGACGCAGACCGAGTACAAAGAGTGGGCCGTCGAGCGCCTCCAGCAGCACCACACGACGACGGTCACCTACACCGGCGACAACAACGTCACGTACAACAAAACCTGCGAGCCGAACCGCTCGGATATCTCCGTCCAGTCGATCGAACCAGTGTGCCTTCCCGAGGTACGACACACCACCGACATCCAGGAGTACACCTATCCCTACGAGTACTACGCGGCAGGCCCGTCACGAGTAACCGCCGAGGACGGCATCCATCAGTGCGTTCACTGTGACACGAGCGGCGGCGACGAGACGTACACCTACTGTCCGAACTGCGGGGCCATCGCCTGCTCCAGTCACATCAGAACGGAGCGGCTGGAAGGCGAGCCGATCTGTACGGGCTGTGCGGTGACCGAGCGGTTCGCGCTGAAGACGAAGTACTTCTACGACGACCAGAACCTCGAGGCGTTCCGCGAGGAGTACGCCGAGATGCCGCTCCACGAGAAGGCGATGGAGAACAAGTGGCTGGCCGGGGGGAGCGTGGTCGCGACGCTGCTGCTTGTCGTCGGACTCCTCGTCATCGGCGGCATCATCTGAGCGGCCTCGGTGTTCACGCCGGCTCAGCGACCAGCTCTTCGAGCGCGTACTCAAGCGGGCCGTTGAACTGCCACCTAGCCCGTTCGAAGGCCTCGTCGGTTGGCCCATCCCAGCGCGGGAACGCAGAGTGACCACTCACCTTGACGGTCCACTCGGAGGGGTCCTCGAACGGGTTCCGCGTCGGGAGTTCGACGATGTAGAGGTACTCTTCGTCGCCGTGGATGCCGTCGGCCGGATTCTCGACACCGTGTCCCAGCAGGAACATCGGCTGGTCAAGATGCTCCATATTGTCCGGGTCGAGGAGATCCGAGGGTTGGTCAGCGTGGATGCTCCGGTCACGCCCTTCATCCACGTAGAGGGTCATCGTCGAGAGCGTGTCGAGGAACAGGAACTGGGCAGCGGCGTACGCAGGCCCGCGCTCTGTTCGTGTCTCGTCTAGCAACTCCTTCAGCTGGACAAGGTCACGGAGGACGCTGTCGGGATAGCCATCCGAGTGACGGTAGATCTGTGCGATGTGGTCGGTTTCGGACTGTTCGTCTGCGGGCTCGCTCCGTTGGATGAATCGGAGTTGACTTCGTGTCGACATCGATCACCGCCGGCGCGTGTGCGCCGGCACCCATTGCCGGCGCCAGAAAAACACTCGCTGAAGCGAACTATCTACCCCGTTTCCGAACCGTTGGTTCCTGTCTCAGTCTCCGGTAAAGGCTTCGAGTGTCTCTTCATCTACTCCTGAACGTGAATGGATCGTGACGAAATCGTCCTCCTTAATCAACGTCTCTCCCGTTGGGGTGATGGTCCCCTCGTCACGGTTGATCCGGACGACAAGCACATCGGAGGGAATGAGCTCCTCTTCGTTCGCTTCCTGGAGCGTTTTCCCGGCGATGGGGGCCTCTTTTCTCACGATGATTTCGACGACGTCGGCGTCGCCTGCAAGCCCCGCGACGCCGGTCACTGGTGAGGCTCCCTCTTCGTCGCGGGGCCCGAATGGCGCGTACGGGCGGAAGTATTCTCTGTGGACTAGGTCCTCGTCGTCGATCTCGATTCCAAGTGATGTGATTCCCTGTGCAATACGCGTGAGGTCATCGGTATCAGTCCCGACGACCGTAATCCGGAGGTCACCTTTCCCGGACATGATCTCACGAACGTTGATGACGCCTGGGATATCGAGGACGCGTTGGGCCATCTCCTCGCGGTCCCGATTCCCTGTACTACAGACGTAGTGATTGGTCAGCCGCCCACCGACCTTTTGATAATCGATGTCGGCGTGGTATCCTCGAATCACCCCCTCTTCCTCGAGGCGTCGGATTCGGTTTCGCACCGTCGGTGCCGAGACGTCGACTTTCTCTGCGATATCCGGCGCAGAGGTATGACGAGCCTCCTGGGACAGATAATACAGGATTTGCTCGTCGACTGAATCGATTTGAACGGGCATATTTATACAGCGCGATTGACTCCGCAGCCTCTTTTATATTACCGTTACGTGACTGTTTGAATTCCTGGTAGACGCTCTCGTTGCGCCTCGCTGTGTCCTCCCTTGAACTATGAAAAATCTGCGGGAGAGACCCTAAGCCTGCCGTCGAACGAAAAGAAAACAACACGGAGAGATACTACGCTATCGTTTGAGAATACAGGGATTATTTATTGGTTCGCAATATGGCTTCGTATATGACTTCAATGACCACCTTCACCGCACCAGCATCCAGTGTGAATTCGCTGAGTGACTCGGGAAAGCGAACGGTCCGTCGGCATCCCTGTGGGAGACCCGGATTCAACCGGTCTCCGTCGCGTCCCTCGACTGAATGGGCACGCAGACCGGATGACTTCGCAGCTCCCCCCAGACGGAGGTAAGACGATGGGGAACTCAAATGGAGAACCCACGCCGCCGGAGGATCTCTCCGAGGCGTTGATTCAGCGGATCGACGCGCTGGAGCTCCCGGAATTGAAATCCCTTCTGTCGTACGTTGAGCAGCGCATCGACGCGCTACGAACGCCGATCGAAGAAGAAATCGAGGCCAACGCGGCAGGGGAGGTCCTCGACATCGAGAATCACGGTGCCTACGCGATCGTCCGAAAGCACCCACCCGACCCGGATGGTGATGGAGCGAATACGGAGATTACCTCCCTCTATCACGTGCGACGGGAGCCACAGCTAGACGGCACGGAATCACTGCACTGGGCGTATCTCGGAGACGTCCACAATAACACGCAGACCCGGTGTGAAACCTGCGGACGAACGCTTGACGAAGACGTCGATACCTGCCCGCATTGTGGTAGCGACGACATCGACAATTCTGACACGGAGGAATAACCTATGCCAGAGTCACTAACAGCCCATCTCGTCGTCCCGGTTGTGAACGAAGAGGATGCAAGAGAAACCGCAAAGGCGTTAGACGCGTACGAATATGACCGCGTAACTGTCATTCACGTTATCGAGAAAGGGGAAGGTGTTCCTGACAAGATTCCCGTCGAACAAGCCGAACAACGAGCAGCGGACGCGTTTGCGGCGTTTCGAGAGACTATCTCAGATATCGAAACGGAAACCGCCTACCGCCGAGACGTGGTTGGTGCCATCATCGATCTTGCGGCAGACGTGGATGCCAGCGCAATCGCGTTTCGACCCCGGGGCGGCAGTCGGCTCGTCCAGTTCTTGTCCGGGGACACGGCCCTCAAACTGGTCACAGACGCGGACCGTCCGGTTATCGCACTCCCAGAAGAGGACAGTAGCGAATGACGGTCGATCTAATTCGAATATGTACACACGGAGCGACGCCCACAACGACGGGGGTGGTCGACGATGAGTGAGACTGATCAAGAACTCGCCCGTGATCTCGGTTTCCTCGAGGCGTACACGATTGGCCTAGGGACGATGATCGGAGCGGGGATTTTCGTCCTTCCGAGCATCGCTGCCCAGCAAGCTGGCCCTGCCAGTATGGTCTCGTTCTTTGCAGGGGGGATCGTCTCGTTGCTGGCCGCGCTCTCCCTCTCGGAGTTGGCAACGGGGATGCCGAAAGCTGGCGGCAGCTACTACTACGTCAATCGGGCGCTCGGGCCGTTCTTCGGGAGTATCGTCGGCTGGGGCATGTGGGCCGGCCTGACGTTCGCCTCGGCATTCTATATGATCGGCTTCGGTCAGTACCTCCTCCCGGGGCTCGGTCAGTACGTCGGCTTTCTCGCTGGCTGGGGCCAGATCGGGATTACTGTTGCTGCCTTGGTGATGGCGGCGCTCCTGACGGCTGTCAACTACTACGGCGTCAAGGAGACCGGTTCGCTACAGAACGTCATCGTCCTCACGCTCGTCGGCCTCATTGTGGCTTTCCTCGCGTTGGGGTTCATCAGTGGCCCGACTATCGGCGAGTTCAATCCTGAGGGCTGGCCGGCGGTCGCGGCGACGATCGGGACGGTCTACGTGACGTTCATCGGGTTCGAGGTGATCGCGACCAGCGCCGAGGAGATCAAGAACCCGAGTCGGAACCTCCCGCTCGCGATGATCGCGTCGGTCGTGACGCCGACGCTGATGTACGTCGGTGTGATGTTCGTCTCGACGGGCACGCTGTCGATTGAGGCGCTCGCGACCTCCGAAGTCCCTGTGGCCGACGTCGCGACCGAATTCATGGGGTCGATCGGCGCGCTGGCGATGATCGTCGGTGCGGTGCTCGCGACGGTTTCGAGCGCGAACGCGAGCATCCTCTCGGCGGCCCGGGTCAACTTCGCGATGGGCCGGGACCGGATTCTCGTCAACTGGCTCAACGAGGTCCACGAACGGTTCCGGACGCCCTATCGAGCTATCACGGCGACGGGGATTATCACGCTCGTGCTGATCGCCATCGGTGTCGGCATCGGGACGCTCGCCGAGGTGGCGAGTTTCATGTATCTCGTCACGTACGCTCTCGTTCACGTCACTGTTGTCGTGTTGCGCCGGGCGAATCCAGAGGCGTACGATCCGGCGTTCCAGATCCCGTCGGTCCTGTATCCGATCGTCCCAGTGGTCGGGATGCTGGCCTGTCTGGCCGTCCTCTTCCAGATGTCCGTCGAGTTCGTCCCGACCGTCGTTACGCTCGGACCGGTCGAACTCGCCTTGCCCGTCACGCCGACGCCGGTCGGTGCGATTGGGACGGTCCTTGTCGCCTTTGGCATCGCCTGGTACTACCTCT
This sequence comes from Halobellus sp. GM3, assembly GCF_052545375.1. Classification (NCBI taxonomy): domain Archaea; kingdom Methanobacteriati; phylum Methanobacteriota; class Halobacteria; order Halobacteriales; family Haloferacaceae; genus Halobellus; species Halobellus sp. GM3. The sequence continues at coordinate 32,486 of NZ_JBQWLT010000011.1, forward strand.
ACGCGCGAGACCGCGCCCTGAGTGAGAGTCTCGTCGGCGAGGCGATCGCCCCTGAGCCAACGGTAGTCGCGAACGGTGACGACCGCTACCGTGTGGTGGTTCCGGTTGCAAACCCGGAGACGGAGCAAGACTTGCTCCGGATGGCGGCGGCCAGCGCGCACGCCCACGAAGACGAGAACGCCGAGGTCATCGCCGTGAACGTTATCGAGGTCCCCCGCCAGACGTCGCTCTCGCAGGACCTCGAATTCGAAGAGGAGCGGGTCGAACGGCAGCAGGCACTGCTGGACTCCGCCCGCGATATCGCCGCCGATCTCGATATCGGGCTTCAGACCCGGGCAATCGTCGGTCGCAATGCTGGCTCGGTCATTCTGGATGTCATTGAGGAGGAGAACGCGGATCACGTCCTCCTCGGCTGGCAGGGGACCCGAAGTCGACGAGAGCACGTCCTCGGGTCCACGATCGATCCCGTCATCGGACGCGCACCATGTGATGCGACGCTTGTGAAGCTCGGCACCGAAGGTGGGCGGGGCGAGGGCGACATTATGGTCCTCGCCGGACGGGGTCCACACGCGCCGATTGCGGCCCGGCGAGCATCGGAATTCGTCGCAGCGGCCGACGACGCCTCGCTGACGCTGCTCAACGTACAATCGCCGGAAACCGATACTGACGATGAGAGCTCCCCTACCGAGCGCGGTGAAGCGGTGATCGAGGAGCTAGCTGAACGCGCAGGAATCCAATATATGTCATACGAGACTGAGATTAGAGTCGCTGAGGATACCGAACAGACGATTCTGGAGGCGGCGGCGGAATACGATACAATCTGCGTTGGGGCGACTCGCTCCGGCGCGATTTCGCAGGCAGTGTTCGGGTCGCTCCCGGAGACCATCGGCGAAGAAGTAGACAAGACGGTCGTGATGGCACGCGGCCCGGAGGAATCGGCAATGTCGGTCCGTGAAGCGCTACTGCGGCGATTGGAGGTGTAACCGATATGTACATCATCATCATCGGCGCCGGCGACATCGGCACGCCGCTCATCGATATTGCGACCAAGTCCGGGAACGAGGTCGTCGTCATCGAGCGAGACGAGACCAGAGCGAATCGAGCGGCCGACGAGTTCGACTGTCTGGTGCTGAACGCCGATGCGACGTCGAAGGACACGTTAGAGGATGCGGGGGCAACCCAAGCTGATGCCCTCATCTCGACGACCGACCAAGACGCGACGAACGTGATGACCTGCCTCCTCGCGAAGGAATTCGAGGTGCCCGCGATCCTCTCGGTCGTCCATAACCCCGAGCACATGGGGCTGTTCGAGCAGATCGGCGTGAACACGATGCAGAATCCCCAGCAACTCATCGCCGAGTACCTGTACCGTGCCGTGGCACGGCCGGCGATTGTCGACTTCATGCGGATCGGGGACGAGGCCGAAGTGTTCGAGATCACGGTCACTGACGAGGCACCAATCGCGGGCAAGACACTCAATGAAGCTGCCCAATCGGGGCTGCTCACCGACGAGATGCTCGTCGTGGCAATTGAACGGGACGAAAACGACCACCCGATAACCCCGCGGGGTGAAACGACGATTCAGGTGGGCGATCTACTAACGGTCTATTCCGGCGTTGGAGCTGACCCGGAGATTACGGATATCTTTGGCCACTATGAGGACAAGGAGGAGTGAGGTGTCCATGATTTCGTCCTGGCACCGCGCGAGTCAGCTACCAGTCACCACAAGGAACGTATGAACGGGGCTGTCGCGACCGTCGGCCGCGACCTCGGACGCATCCTGGAAGCGCTCGGTGGGTTGATGCTCATCTCGCTCGTCGTGCCGATCGTCTGGGGCGAGTACTTCGCGCTCCCGGCACTTCTCGTCTCCGCCCTCGTCCCGCTCGGTATTGGATGGGTGCTCTATCGGCGGTTCGACGGTGCGGAAGCTCCCGGTCGGTTCCACGGGATGATCGTCGCCGCGTCGGGATGGTTTTCCGTGGGTATCTTCGGGTCACTTCCGTTCCTGTTGATCGCCTGGAGCGTCCAGCTCGGCGTCCCGGGGTTCACGACGCCGGCGCAGACGGCGACCCTCGCGGCGTTCACCGAGCCGTTGAACGCCGTCTTCGAGAGCATGAGCGGCTTCACCGGGACGGGCCTCACGATGACCGACAACGAAGAGGTACTGCCGAGGACGCTGCAGTGGTGGCGAACCTTCACCGAATGGGTCGGCGGTGTCGGCGTGATCGTCCTGACGACGGCCATCCTCTCACGCCCCGGGAGCGGCTCGTTAACGCTCTACGAGAGTGAGGCTCGCTCAAAGAAGATCCACCCGAGCATCGTCTCGACGGTGCGGACGATCTGGTGGATCTTCATCCTGTTCACGTTCGGGTCGATCCTCGCGTTGTGGCTGGCGGGGATGCCGATCTGGGGAGCGATCAACCACGGGATGACCGGACTCGCGACAGGCGGGTTCTCGATCACGGACAACTCGATTGCGACCTACGACAGCGTCGCTATCGACTTCGTATTGATTCCGATTATGCTGCTGGGGAGCATCGCGTTCCCGGTCCACTACCTCATCCTCCAGGGGGACCTCCGGAACTTCTACTCGGATCTCCAGACGCGCTGGGTGTTCGGCTATATGGGCGTCGGATCGGCGTTGCTGTGGGCGTTTCTCTACTTCGCCGGTCCCTACGAAACGCCGTTCGCAGCCCTTCGGTACGGCCTGTTCCAGTTCGTCTCGGCGGCGACCTGTACCGGCTTCCAGACGGCCGTCGACGCGACCAACGTCGCGCTCGGTAGCTGGCCGTCGTACGCCCAGCTCACGGTCACGTTCGGGATGTTCGTTGGAGGAGCCGCGGGGTCGACTGCGGGCGGTATCAAACTCATTCGGGGCCTGACGCTCGTGAAGGGGATTCGCCACCAGATCGCGGACGTGTTCTACCCCGAAAGCGCCATCCGTCGACTGGAAATTAACGGCCGGCGACTGAACGAGGAAGAGGCGAGCCGTGAGTTCATGGAGGCCGCGATTATCGTCGTCCTCTGGAGTACGTTCCTCGTCGTGGGGACGTTCCTCCTGTTGCTCACACTGCCGTCGGGGGAGTATTCGCTCGCGAACGTTCTCTTCGAGGTTGCCAGCGCTCAGGGGAACGTGGGCCTTTCGTCGGGGATTACCGGTCCTGACTCGCTGCCCACGATTGGAAAGATTGCGTTCCTCTTCCACATGTGGATCGGCCGGCTGGAGATCATCCCGGTCCTCGTGATGCTCCGAACGATCTTCAAGCGCGGAGGGGTCTACCGATGAAATCGCGCGACATCCCCGTCCTGTCTCCCGTGTTCGAGGCAGGGGCTGACGACCGGGTTTTCGACTCGCTACTGCTCATCGGGCCGCTCGTCATCGGGCTGATCGTCGTCCTTGGGCGGTCGATCGTCACCGAGGCGGTCGCCATAGCCTACATCGCCGTATTCGTCGGGTACACGCTGTATCGAGGCATTCGAACATAACCATACAATTAGGGATGTCAAACGAAATCCCTCCGAAATCGAGGCGCGCTCAATTAGCGGGATTCCTCGAGCGATGGTTCCGCTGGGGTGCCACCTGGGGAACTCGTGGGATGCTCATTAGCGCCCTTCCCTTCATAGGGTACATCGTGATTGGCGGTGTTCTAACCCTCGTCGAGAGCCGATGGGCACCAGAGAATTTCCTCTCGATGACGGCCGATCCCGGATTCGTGCTGACTGGGACGCTCGTCTGCCTGTTTATCATCGAGGCTACGGCCTCGTTCATCCTGTACTATTTGCTCACGGGATTTGAAGACGAACGGTCGCAGTTTGTCCTCTTGATGAGCTATATCGGGCTTGGGTTCGGTGGGGCCGCCCTACGAGTGTTTCTTCCGTCTTGTCTTGCATTCCTGTCGAGATGGCTTTGACCCGTTGGCAGGGAACTTTCGGGTGGAGATTGGTGAGAAAGTAACGGAAGATACGACACATCCTCGCGTTCCTCATAGCCATTTTCCCTTCTAAGCTGGGATGAGTGCACTCGGGAATCCGCTCGACCAGCAAGAACCGTCCAAAACCCGGAGCATCAGCTGAAGTGGCCGTTCTCGACGGCCTAACACCAAATTTACTCGATCTCGAGGCTCCCAGTCCCTCCCTCCGCGCCCCCTCCATTTTCGTCCCATTCGAGTTCGAATTCAATACTCAACTCTCCAGAGCCATCCACTGGGCCTTCGCGTTCGGCCTTGACCTCGAACGTGGGCCGTGCAGGCGGATCCATCGTGACAGACTCAGATCCGGCCTTCAGCGTGATTGCGTCTCCCTGTTCAAGTTTGTCAGCGACGCTCCGGAGGTACGACGCAATTTCGTCCCGGCTCTGGGCGCTTTCGGATTTGAATAATACTTCTTCGGGCATACACTATATTCTACACCGCCGACTCTGATAAGTGACCGTCTCAATCTGCCGGAGGGAATTCTTCGCTACGCCAAATGCGACACCTCGTCTGGCTCCTCGGCGTCGTCGAATTCTCCGCGCTCGACAGGCTTCCAGTCTTCACCTGGCTCCGGACTCCACCAGTCGACCTCGTAGGCGCCCGGTGCGCCGAGAATCTTCACTCGTGCCGACCCATCAGGCAGGTCGCGACGTAGCTTCTCGTCGACGTGGAGGTTCCAGGTCGTGGTTGAATCGAAGCAGGCGAGCACGGCCTCCTCGTAGCCGCGTGTTTCTCGGGATTCTTGGAGTTCAACCTGGGTGTTGCAGTTCTTGCAGAACACCCCCTCAAAGGGGATGTGGGTGAAGACCTCCTGCCCGCAGACGGGGCACCAGAGGAACTCGAACAGTGCCTCACTGTGTCGGTCAAGTACTTCGAGGGTCATTGGTTGACTAACCCGGACGTACCGGGCCACCACCTCGTGCCCGGCCGAAAAACAGCGCCCAGCGCTCACTCACCGTTCGGCGCCGTAGACGATGCGTGAGGGGGCTTCGTACCCACAGTCGGGGCAGTCGTACCACCGCTGGACTTTCGCCCCGTCTGCTGCCTTCTCGCCGACACGAACGTCGTCGTTCGGACATTCCGGACAGCTGAGGACCGGAGCGGGCCGCTCCCGGAGTTCGCCACGGAATGACGTCGCGTCCTTCGTCTCGTATCCTCGCGACCACACGGGGTAGCCGTCGACGATGATTGCTCCGCGCCACTTGTACCGGTAGGAACCCGGCGCTCGGTGCAGGACGGCTCGCGCACCGGTCTCGGTGTTCCGATACGCGAGCGTCGGCGAGCGGCTCTCGCGTCGCCAGTTGGTGATGGGAGGCATTATTCAGAAGTGGACGTCAGCGGGCACGATCCAGAGCTCATCACTCTCCTCGAGGAGTCGGTCCAACTGTCCACGGTGGCGAATGCCGGTTCCGTGTTCGGTGTACAGAAAGATCGTCGGGCCGTCGTACGCACCGACCTTGTGGAAGGCGTGCCGGGCGAGGTCCTCGTCGCGCATGATCTCCTCGTCGGAGAGCTCCTCGATGGCCTCCTTCACCCGGTCGAGATTACGCTCGAATTCCTCCTTCGTCGCCTCCCAGCCACGCTCGAGCAGGTCCTGGCCGTCATCAGAGTCGACGGGGGCTGCCGTCGGGAGCTCACCCCATCGCGCCTTCCCCGCAACGGACGTGTCCTCCTCATCAAAGGTCACGTAGTAATCGAAGACGGCGCCGGCGTGTGGGTCCGCGCCGACCAGGCGGTCGAACACCGACTTTCCGGTGACCAGCGCGTCGTCGTGCGTCGATGCCTCTACCAGTGCGTAAATCACCATGTGCATCTCGAACACCTCGTAACGCCGACGCACCGGGTGTCGTTGGTCGCTCCAGCTGCGCCGGCACCCATCGCCGGCGCTCGAAAAACCTGCTCGTGACGGCGGATTCTCAGGCCTCGTCCGCTCGTTCGACAGTGATGGTCAGGTCACCCGATTGGTAGTCGGCCTCGAAGTCGACGACGAATGCGTCCGCCTCGTAGGCGGCGTGGTAGGCGCGGTGGCGTTCGAGCGAGCCTGTCGCCTTGAAGTGGAAGAACGCGGCCGCCGTGTAGGGCTTGCTCTGGGTTTCGACCTGCGACTCGACGGATGCGGGGAGCGCGATCTGGGGCGTCTCCGTGTCGATACTCGCAGCGAACTCCTTCGCTTCCTCGACGGTTGCTTGCGAATGTGCCGGTGTCTTGCCGGTGAGCACGTTCACCGGGGTTTCCGTCTGGTCGGTGAACAGGACATCTTCGAAGGTATGTGTCCCGAGGATCGCCTCGGGATCCAACTCGCAGTCGTGAAACGGATCGTCGTTTGAGTTCATCGAATCACGAGCCTTTGGCGGGGCTCATCCATTCCGACCCCTGAAAAACAGCAGTTGCCACGAAGCAGATCGAACTAGGATGTCGCCCCACTCGATTATTTCAGGTTGAATACTTTGACAGCGACCCTGACTGGTGTACCTGAGTCGATGTTGAATCGGTACACGTCGTGATCATCGTAACCCGGTAACTCTGTCTCAAATTGCTTGTGACTCTTCGTCGCCTTCTCCGCCTTCCCACGTATCTCGTCGAACCTCGCTCTCCTAGAGAACATCATCAAACACGCATGCGAATCCCGGACCGTTAGATTCCCCAAGAGCTGGTCCATAGCGTCTACGAACTGAGCCTGTCCAGACCAGAACTTGCACTCTGCAACGAACAAATTCCGGTTTTCGTACGGAAGCAGAATATCAGTCTTTCCACTTCGGTTGAAAGACTCGCCCTGTGCAATCCCGGCGTAGTGAGAGTTGATCCCTGCGAGAAAAATATCACGCAGGGACTCCTCATCCAGATCTCGAACCCTTTCAGCAGATCGTTCGATATTCACTCCCAGATCATCAATAATCCCGAGAATCTCCAAATAATGATTGTCTGGAACAATATCCGGAGAACTGCTGTCCTCAAGCTTCGGAAGCTCAATACTCCGCTTCTTCTCAGGGACTACGAACCCCTGACTTCCAGAACCACCTGTATCGACACCGAGATCCTCCATAACCTTTGTCTTGGTTTCAACCTCGCCTCGACGCCTTTCAATCGCCGAACGAGCTTTGTTTTCAAATTTCTCCCGCATCTGCCTGATGTCGGAATTGAGGTTCTCAACCCACGAGCGGACATCATCCTTCCAGTCCTCGATATCAGAGTGAAGTTCCTCTTTTACCTCTTCCGCATCCCGGTTCTGCGTCCGGAAATCAAAGTATCTCACAACCTCACTCTTTCTGAGCTTGTCGTACAATGGAGGGCTGAAATTGTAGCTGCTAGGCTTGTAACGGAATAGTTCCTTACCCCCGTCAAACTGGAACTTTACCTTCAGCCTCTCGTATTTCCTAGTCGGTGTGCCTCGACCGGGGGTTGGAATCCCAGTTCGGTTTTGAACTTCTTTCTCCACCTGTCCTCCGTCCTTTTTGATAACGTCGTGAAGTTCGATCTGAGAAGGAGTATATTTTGAAGAGAAAATTATCGCTAGTGAGTCCGTACTGTTCTCATCCAGCTCTTCCGAGGTGAGCGATGAGATCTCGTCCTTCATTTCTTCCTGCTTCTCTCTTTTCAGGTCGAGGAAATTGTAATCACAGAATAGAGCACTTCGATTCCTTGCCATTACAGAGAAATTCACTGGCCCAATATATTGGTACTTTCCCCACCGTATGAACTGCTGACCGATACCGCTGATTAGTCACTTCCCTGTATTCAGCACGGCTTCAGAAAACTACCAGTGGCTGAGGGTTCAAACAGAGCCAACTAGGAGTGGTTCAGGCTCGCCTTCTCGAAGGGTGATTCTCCGGTCGGAATGAGCAGCTCCTGTCGGTCTCCGACTCGCTCGGCCAGCTTTCGTTTCAGGTACTGCCTCGCCGTCGACGGCGTGAAGACGCCTTTGTCGAGCATATCGCCGACGACGTCTTTGAGGGCCGCGAACTGTCCCTGCAGGTGGCCGTCACCGACCGGCTCGCCATCGTACCAGCGCACCGTCGCGAGCGCGCCGTTCCCGACCGTCTCTCCCTGTTCGACTGTCTCCGAGTCGTACTGGAGGCCGAACCACAGCGTCCGGTAGGCGGTCACCTCGAACGTCGTCGACACCACGAAGAACGCCTCGTGGTGGAGGTAGTCGAGGTGGTCAGCGACGATCTCGTCGAGGGTGAGCCCGGTAGCGCGGGGCTTCGGTTCGATGATCGTCGACGGTCGGTCTTCGCCGGCGAGGTAGCCGTCGACGGCTTCTGCCTCGAGGCCATCGGCCAGTTCCGCCAGCAGCTGTTTCGCCCACTCGGAGTCGGTGTCGTCGCCACCGAAGGGCGACTCAGCCGAGATTCGGTGCTTGAGCTTCAGGTTCGCTGCGCCCCAGTGGCTGTAGTGGAGCGTGTACTGTCCGTCTGTGCGTTCGTACGCAACAAGTGCGCGGTGTCCCATCGAGCAATCACCTCACGGGGCGATCGCGACTGGATCGCCCCGCACCCCTCCCGGGGGACGAACAACTCTACCAGTAGTTGCTAGCGAGGCTTCTTTATTCGGGATGAGTACCGAAATCGGGGCGGCTAAGTCGGTAAGTGGAGCTGCGAATGAATCGGCAGCTCTAGCCACATAGAGACGCCGTGTTAGGCGATGGTCTACTCAAAGACCGGTTCTGGTTCGGTGGGTTGAGTCGCATCACAGACGCGGATACGACCGTCGGAGCGGACGAACACGTTCCACGTTTCTACGCGAAAACTGAGGAGCGTGTCACCGTTCTTGACGCCATCAGAAGGTTCAAACAGCGCGTTAAGGGCGTCCGGGTCAACGTAATCGAACAGTGGTGGGAGTTCAGTCGGATCAACACCGGCAGCGTCCGCCAGAGCCCGTAAAACAGCCTCTGTAGCAGAGCTATCATTCCCGAAGTCGTATTCCGCATCAACGACCGGTGTGCATCCACGATAGACAAGTAGTTCTCCCCGATTGCCCATATTACCTTGACTCACTCAATCCATAAATTGTTGTCGTGAGGATATGGGTGACATTACGTCCTCGTTCTGTACTGACCGGCTGTTTCAGCTCTCACTCTGAATAAGGAAACAGTATCGGAAACTACTGCTACTCGTCGATCGGGTCGGGGGAACTGAGGTCTGCGTGGAGGACTTCGCCGTCGCGAACGACGTACCGCTTGGCCAGGACGGGGAAGCGGCACTTGGTGAACCCCGCCGTCTGGATATCGAATTCTTCGTCAGCTTCGAGGTGGTCAGCGAGTTCTCTTAGGAATTCGTGGGTCACGATGCCGGCCTCGTAGTCCGGGAGGCCGTTCTCCCGCGCCTCGTACACCTCGAAGTCGTCGTATCCCCAGATGATGAGCTCTCGGTCCTCAGTGACCTCCCAGTCGAGCGTCCCGAAGCAGTAGCTCTCACAGAGCTCGCGGACTGCCTGCGGATCCGATACGATCGCGCCAGTCGACGTCGTCGCAGCTTGCAGTGTCGCCATGTCTGGAGTTCACGGGGTCGCCCCCGCACCCCTGTCGGGGGCGATAAACCGACGTGAGAGGTGCCTCCCGAGGCGTGGCCGGCGACTCCAGTTAGGAGTCTGCGTGGGCGTCCGCCCCGGCTCCGTCGCCCGGCCGCGTGAGAAGGCTCACCCCTTCCAGGAGATCTCTCGCGGTCTCGACTCGCTCTCGATCCGCGTCGTCCAATCGGTCGACGTCAAGTCGGTTGAGATTGCTGAGTATACGATGCATCCGGTACCCTTGTTTGAACTCTTGCTCCATCGGAAGCGCCTCACCGCTCGCCGGCGCGGAAAGACTTCCTAGCGAGACTGGCATCGGGCTTGCAGGAAATCACGGCCTTAACCAACGAACCTTGACGGTACTCGCAGGTTGTTGGTTAATCGACGCCCAGTACTGGCGCTACTCGAGACTGGGGCCGTAGCGAGCCGAGCCACACACCCGGCACTCCCAGATCGGTTGCCCCGTCCACGCCTCATCCGGGACCGACTCATTCGTCTTGAACCGATGGTCGGTCGCTCGTCCACAGGTTTGACAGTCGAGTTCCTGCGTCGTCGGTACCGACGACTCCTGCTGATCAGCCCCAGCTTCGCCGGCGGATTCGGTCAGCGCCATCGCTGGAACCAGCCATACCGCGTCGTCGGCGTCGTCGAGGACCGCGTCGAGACGCGACGCGTCGCGGATGCCGTCCCCACGCTGGTCGTAGAGCCGCGTCGGGACCTGCTCCTGACGCTCCGACGCTTCCTGTCCGTGCCACTCAGTCCGATCACGGGCGGCACTGAGAAGCCGCTCTCCCTCCGCTGACGACACCTGTACCGCGTCGGGGAGTGGGGGCCATTGCTCGACCAGCTGGCGCGCCGGCGCCTCGTCGAGATCGTAGATGAGCGTGTAATCGTCGACGGCCGGCTCCGCCTCGTTAGCGGAGAGGAGGTTCGCCGCGGCGCCGCCCTTCGCGACGGCGCCGTAGAACGTGGTCGACTCGACGACCAGGTGGACGATGCCGAGGTACGTCGTCGATGCTGACTCGTCCGTGCCAGTCGCATCACCACCGAGATGGTTGGCGAGACAGAACCGGCATTTCGTCTGGCCGTCTGGGACTGACGCCCCACACGACCGGCACTCGCTATCGGCGGCCGTCGGCGCATCCGGGTAGCCACCAGTGCTCGTCGCGACGCGTTGCCGCCGGGGGGCACCCTCACAGCCGTCGTCCAGCCTCGTGTCCGGAATGTGGGACGCCTCGCCAGTCGGCCGCAATTCCTCAAAGTCGGAGTAACGACCGTTCATAGATACCACCCTGTGGAAACCGATCCTCGCAGCTGAGAGAACGAATGTGTTCGCTTGCCTACGCTACCGCCGTTGCCGGTGGAGGGTAGCATCCCCCACCTGACTATATTAATACATTTAAGCATAGATCGAGTTGTGAGTTGTATGGAGGTCCGTCGAACTGTCCCGGTCAAACTCGACGTGACCGACGAACAGGCGGACCTGCTCCACGAGACGATTGACGAGTTCCTGTGGGCGGCCAATTATGTCGTTGACTCCGCGTGGGACGGCGAGTGGGCTGAAACCCGTTCGTCCGTCCTGCATGAGATGACCTACGACGAGGTTCGCGAGCAGACCCGACTCCACAGCAACCACGTCCAATCGGCTCGTAACCGTGCTGTTGACGCGCTCAAGAGCATCGTCGCCGAGTGGAAGAACGGCGAGTACGCTTCGATTCCGACGTTCTCCTCGCCGTTCTGCGAATACAACCAGCGCAACGCCACGTTCCACGACGACCACGCCGTGTTGTCTACCGTCAATGGGCGTGTCACCGCCGAGTACGTCTTGCCCGACAAGACCCGTGACACGCCCCACTCGAAGTACCTGTGTTCTGAACGATGGGAGACGACAGGCGCGACACTCCACTATCGCCGTGGTGACTTCTACCTCCATGTCCGAACAAAGGCGGACGTGGACGATCCCAAACCGGCCGAGAACGGAACGGTTCTCGGTGTGGACCTCGGGATCGAGAACATCGCCGTCACCTCGACTGGCGCGTTCTGGTCTGCGGACGAACTCAACCACTGGCGAACAGAGTACGTCCAGCGCCGCAAGTCGCTGCAGGAGTGTAGTTCGCGGTGGGCCCACGAGAACGTCCAAGCGGTCGGACGCAAGGAGACGGGGCGCTTCGAGCAGTATCTTCACCGTATCGCGAACGACATCATCGCTGAAGCGAGCGAGAGTGGTTGCACGGTAATCGCCTTCGAGGACCTGACAGATATCCGCGATCGTATGCCCGACGCCCGCAAGTTCCACGAGTGGGCATTCAATAGTCTGTACGACTACGTCTCGTACAAGGCCGAGGGACGCGAGATTCGGGTTAAGCAGGTAAACCCGAAGAACACGTCCCGACGGTGCTCGTCGTGTGGGTTCACCCACGAGGACAACCGCCCGTCGCAGGACACCTTCCGCTGTCAGTCCTGTGGATACGAAAACCACGCGGACTACAACGCAGCGAAGAACATCGGCTATCGACTCCTTCGCAACCAAACTGGCGGCGAAGGAGGCGCACCCGTAGGCGTGCGCTTGAACACCGGGATGCTGAACGCGAACGGGGTCAAACCCGTACCAGATTCGGTTAGAGCGGGAGTCCATGGTGAAAGTCCGCCTCTTTAGGTGGGCTAGCTTACAGAGTAGTCTACAGAGAACTTCGCTCGTCTTCGTGTTTAAATCGTAGCGTGGATAGAACGATGTGCAGTACAGACGGAGAGACCGTGATCTGCCTCAGGCGACCTGTTCCTCCAACGTATCCCGGTGTGCCCGGACGGTCGCCTTCGAGGCGTTCGCCACGTCCGCGGCCTCGGATTGCGTCAGCCATCGCCCCTCCTCGCGACCGGCCTTGTAGAGACAGGCCGCTGCGAACCCGGCCGGATGGACGCCCGTCGTGACGCCGCGCTCCTCGGCCTGCTCCGCCAGAGTTCGGGCCCGCTGTCGGATCTCGTCCGTACACTCGAGGTCCGAGGCGAGTCGCGGTACGAACATGCTAGGGGAGACGGGCTCAGCGGGGAGGCCCAGCTCTTCGTTCAGCGTTTTGTACGCGTTCGTGACCCGCGACTCCGCGACGCGGGCCATCTCGCTGACGTCGTCCACTAACCGCGAGAGGCCGTTACACCGGCAGGCCCCGTAGACGCTGGCCGCGGCGATGGCCTCGATGGATCTGCCACGAAGCAGATCCTCGTCTTGGGCGCTCCGGAAGAGCTGACACGCCTGGTCGCGGACCGAATCGGAGACCTCGAGGGCACTCGCCAACCGACGCACCTCGCCCAGCCCGTGTGCGAGATTCCGTTCCGCCTTCGACCGCCAGCGACCGCGGGTCTGCTCACGGCGCATCCGGGCGAGTCGCCGTCGCTTCTGCCCAGAGATCTCGTTCCCCTTCGCGTCAGTGCCGCGACCGATTTCCGTCGACAGGCCGCGATCGTGGCGGGCCGCAGTGAGTGGAGCACCCGTTCGTTCGCACTCGTCGTCGCACGTCCGCCACTCCGGTCCGTGATCGATGCGTTGTTCGTCGATGACCAGGCCACAGTCCTCGCAGACCGTTTCGGCCGCGTTCGTGGTGACCCGGCCGTCGCACTCGGGACACTGGTTCGCACTCGATTCCGTTCGGACGTCTTCGTCGAAGCCAGTTTCGTAGATGTCTCTAGTTGCCATCGTTCTCACCGTGTTTCGGGAACCCGCCAGTTCGGCGCGCCCCTCACCCATTGAGGGGACAATAGACTCTCTGCAGGACTGTAACCCCTTCCTGGGGGACCGATGCCGCCAAATCCTTATTAACTGTAAATGGGTACTACCCGGTACAAGAATGCCTCTCTGCCCTGATTGTCGAGATGACGCGATGACAGGCCTGATCCAGAACGCAGAACAGGTGTGTGACGAGTGCGGAGAGACGTTCTAAAACGATGCCGTTGTGCCCTGACTGTAAAGACGGAGCACTGACCCACAGCGCCGAGCTTGCGGACGGAGAAGAGAAAGACGAACGAACGTGCGACGAATGCGGAGAAACCTTCTAACGACATAGCCATGCCTATATGCCCAAAGTGCAAGGACGAGTCAAGTTTCAGCACCCTCAAGAAAAACAAGGGAGACCGCATCTGTGATGAGTGTGGCAGAGAATTTTGAATGACCGACGACGAGGGCAGCGACGAAGAAGATGGCAGCAGTGATGGTGATGTAGATCTGTCTCAGCTGGCCCTCGAAGAAATCCGGCTCCGATACCAGGAAGAATCAGACCGGCGAACTTCAGTCGAATCCAAGATCGGTACCGTACTGACCGTTGACGCAATCATCGTCTCCGTAGTCAGTATCTTCTCCAGCCTCAACATTATGCACTACGCGGCGATGGCGGTCGCACTGATCTCAGTGGTCAACGGAATCTCAGCTCTCTGGGTCCGGGACTACCACAGACCAGGACTGGATGAAGAAGATTATCTGCAATACATCGATGATCCGCCGGAACCGGTTCGACGTGAACTCGTCAAATCCTACCTCACGGTGATCACGGGCAACGAGGAAACTGATGATCCGGAGATGTTCTTCAAAGGAAACCGGACCAGGAATGATGAGAAACTGAAGAAACTGGATCAGTGTCTGAAGTTGACTGCTGCATCCCTGGCCCTAGTCATCCTACATCCCGTACCGACTCTGATCTAAAAACACCGCTCACAGGAAATCGTAGCGGTTGATGTACTCCCGGATATGAGTTTTCGGAATCCCGCTGTCCAGCAACGATTCGATAATCCTCCTTTCCTCCTCTTCATCTTCTTCCTGAATCCTCTTCTTGGCCGAGATCAGCTTCTCAAACCGTTCAGGATAATCAGAGTCACTCAGCTTTCTCAAACCCACTCTATCCTCCTCATGCTCGTCACGCATCCAGACCAATTCACCATCCTCAACCCTCACTTCAGCCTCGTACACGCCTTGACTGGAAAAGAACGAGTCTGAATGACGCCGGTACAATAATTTGTTCAAACCAGAGCTGAAGACCACTCTATCGCTGGGGAATGAGCCCATCGACACGAAGATATGATTTTGGATTTTGCAGAGTTGCTCAGAGACGTGCCCCGTGACGATAAACCGGGTATCAAGGTTCAGAAGCCAGATCCTCCGGGATGTCTCTGCGTGCGCTAATACGATATCGTAGCTTCCTGAAAACTCGTCACCCAACTGCCGTGCCTCCCGGAGATAATGTGTATAGGAATACGGAACTCCCAGAACCTGTAGACCGTCAAAATCAGCTACTTCCCCGGATATCTCCCTTGCGTACTCCAGATCCTCGGTTCGCTCTACGACCGCTTCATAATTCGAATACTCGTCGTGGTTCCCCTCTATCGTGAAAGACGTGATCTCCAGTTCCTCCAAGTGCTCCAGTAGCTCGATGAACTCGGAGGTATGTTCCTCACTGTTCATCCCGTCATTGATCACATCTCCTGCAAAGAGTACCAGTGAGGGATCCTCATCAGAAATCTCTGTTTTCAGCGTTTTCAAGGTATCCGTGTCAGGGATTTCCCACTGAATATCGCTTATACACAGAATCGACATGGGAGGTACTTATTGGTGTTTGAGAGTCAGTTCTCTAATTCTTTTACCTGACGTGTAGCCTCTCGTCATCTAGCGCGACTGTGACCTTCCCCCTCGCTAAACACCTTCAATGGCTGTACCTCCGGTTGTGGCTGCGCGCGCAGCGACCGTAGGGAGCGAGCACGGAGCGGAGGGTGGGGCGGCGGGGCCTGGGCTGGTCTGGCAGAAGTAACTCACCAGGTCACCGCTTACCTTTTCGCCATTCGATCAGAAATTCGTTGAATGGCCGGCAGTTGCGAGACTCATCGCGTATCGAGTCGGAGCGGAGATGCCCGCTCCCAGAGATGATGGTGCTCGGCGCACACCGTAACGAGGTTATCCAGCCGGTTGGCCCGGTCGAAATCCACCTCACTCTCGTCGTCGCCGAAGGCGCTTAGCGGTCGGATATGATGCACGTGGAGTCCTCTCGTGAATGTCTCGAGATGCGCCTCCTGCGTCCACTCACAGCCCGGCGTTTGACAGGTATAGTCGTCGCGTTCAAGCGCTTTCTGACGTTGTTCATCCCAGTTGTCCCCGTACTTGCGCCACTCGTGGACTGACTGTTCTTTCCAGTTGTGATGGTCTGGGCCGTCTGGACGGCCGACCGGTTCGTAGCCAGCTGCTCGGATCGCAGCTTGCCAGCCCTCCCAGCGAGTAAAGTAGGGTCGATGCGAGAACTCTCCGTGGTCTTTCATCTCCTGCGCTGTGGGGATCTTCCCTAGTTCGTCGGCAAGCCGATGGATCTCTTCGAGTAATTCTGCATCCGAAATCCGATGCCGATGGTTGGGGTCGTACCCAGCTGCCTCCAGCGCTTCGTTCCAGCTCCCGAAGCGATTCTGCGCGATTGTGACCGTGAACTCGCCCTCCGAGCGCATGTCGGCCGCCGTTGGCGGCGATCCGTCCTCCGTTGCGAGCCGCCTGATTTCGTCGATGAGTGCGTCTTTGGATACCCGGTGTTGCTTCACCGGTTCGTATCCCGCTTCTTGGAGTGCCTCTGCCCAGCTGCCAAATCGGTTTTTGTACGTTCCAGCTGAATATGCTCCCAGCTCATTCATCTCTGTAGCTGTTGGAGAACGACCCAGGTCGTCGACGAGCTGGTCTATCTCGGTCAGTAACTGGGTGTCTGAGATACGGCGGCTGTGGCTACTGTTGTGGCCGCCCAGCGCGTCCTTGGTGTCGAAGGACTTTCCACAGACATCGCAGGTTAGCTCACCTTCACCAGTCATCTGTCTTACCCGGAGCGCTCGTACGCCCGCACCCTTCTGGGGGCCCGATAAACTCGCCCGAGTCGCACACTCCTTCCCTCGGTTTGCCAGATAAATGTTGGACCGGTGAGCGAGGTCGTGGCTGCGCGCGCAGCGACGCTAGGAGCGAGCACGGAGCGGTGGGTGGGGCGGTGGGGTCTGGGTCGGTCCGGCACACAGCAAAAAAAGAAGGCTGTGTCAGCTGGCTACTCTTCCCACCACCGACCGCGCTCCGGGAACTCGATCCGCGACCACCCGGTCAGCGCGATTGAGCACCGACCTTCGTACCAGTTCTTGGCTGCTGCCCGGAACCGCACTGTCTGACCTTCACGCACCACCGTCTGCCCGGATTTCTCCCAGCAGGTGAACTTGATTTTCCCGCTGTCATCTGCTATCAGCCCGACTTGTTGGATGCTTGTGGAGGAGGGTTCCCAGAGCGTCTCGATGGTTCCTTCGACCGTCACCTCACCGACCGGGACGTCCGGCACGTCCGCGATGGGCACGATCGCCCCCGGCGCCGCCTTCAACTCCTCGAGGGTCTCCAGCACCGCCTTCGTGACGTCCTGCCCGCGCTGCACCTTCTCGGCCAGCTGCTTCGCGACGACCGCTCTCGACCAGCCGCCCTTCACTTCGTCGCTGATCCGCATGGCTTGCTCGTTGACTTCCGCGAGTTCGTCTTGCGTCAGCTTCTCTCGGGGATCCGTGCGCTCCGCCGGCGCCGGATCGTCACGACCACACTGCTCGCTGACGACCTCTCGCGTGCGCTGCTCGCGACCGTCCTGCGTGCCCAGCTCGGCCTGGGCACTGATGCGCTCCAGTTCGGCTTCCCGCGCCCGAATGCGCTCTTCCTGTTCGAGGGTGACGCCGTGAATCCGGTCCTCGCTCGTGTCCGCGATTCCGTCCGGGTGGTTCGCATCCACCTTCGCCTGCGTCTCCTGCTCGACCGCGGCCTCGAACTCCGGCGTCTCGTCGACGACCGGGAAGCCGTCTTCATCGACGGCCTGACCGCCCGCTTTCTCGAATGCCTGTTCATCGACCGTAACGACCTTTCCGCTAGCGTTGTTACTAGACATTGGAGTTCACCAACTCCGAAGGCGCTCACGCGCCGACTCCGCGATGCTCCTACATCGCGGTTTTCCGACGACAACGACCGACAGAACCATCTGCGCGCTCTCGCTCGCGCCTTCGCGAGCGCCCTACCGGGCGCGAGCGAGAGCGCGCCTGCATGAGGTGGCCCCAACCAGCACCGCGCGCCGACCCGCCCGGAGCGAGCGGCCAGCGGAGTAAGCGTGGGGGGTGAGCAGCTACGCCGCGCAACCCCTCGCGCTTACCCGCTGGCGCCGAGGGCACATGCACTTTAGCCCGGAACGGGCGCGGGCGGTGCGGAGAGCGCCCGCACGCCCGGAATGGTCGGTCGCGAGCGACGCGGAGGGCGGCAGCGGCGAGCGGGGCGAGCCGTCACGTACGCACCCGTTCAGCCGGCTACGTCGCTCGGTGGGCCATCCACTGTCCTGGCGGACTCAAAAAGGGCGAGGCCGCCTCGGCCGTCCCCCGACCCCGCAAGCACCGCAGGGACGAGGCGCGCAGCGGTGGTCGCGGGACGTCGAGCGGCCGAGGGCTTTCAGGAATGATCCCTATCTCGGACCCGCACGTCGTTATTCGCCGACGGACTGCGATTCGTCCTCGACGATGACGTCCACACCGTCCGGTGATACATCGAGTGGGATCCCCTCGACAGTGAACTGAACGGTGATGTTCTCATCGGCGGAGGCGATCACCTGTTCGAGCGCATCGGGGTCGACGTAATCGTGGAGCTGGTAGGAATCGTCCTCGAGTCCACACGTCTCCAGCGTCTCAATAATCTCTACGAGAAGGTCATTCGATCCGCCCGAACTGTCCGATGGAGGGGAATGCATCTGAACGCTCGGGAGTTAGGGTGGCTGGCGCTTAAAACGTTTGGAGTCAACCACAGGAGCGTAACGCTTTGCTACTTGACTTAGCGCGTTTGGGATAGCGTCGGCGCAACCAGAAGCGATTATGCGCTTTGACGCCGACTGGATGTCTCGCGCTGATGACCGCATTCTGGAGCATCTCTCTGAGGACGGCCCTGACACCCCGAAGGAAATGGCGGACAGCGATCGCGTACGCTTTTCCCGCCAACACATCAACGCCCGCTGCAAGACGCTGGTCGAATATGGCCTCGTCGTCCACCTGGGCAACGGCGTTTACGACATCACCCGAGAAGGAGAGCAGTACCTCGCTGGTGAACTCGACGCCCGAAACCAGGAACCGAAATAACGTAAGCTGTCGTCCGAGCAAATATCTTCGATGGACCGGAAGCCGTGCACGAATTTTACTGAGTCACCGTCGTCCTCACGCGTCGTCGTCGACGCCCAACCCGTCGAGCGACACGCCCGCCGCCTCGATGTCGTAGTGCTCGTGGACGACGGGCCGGAGCGCCTGGAGGATCATCTCCGCCGCCAGCGGCGAGATGTCGAGGTCCTCCGCCATCAGCCGGTGGGTCACTTCCCCACGCTCCCGAGCGACGGCGTAGGTGAGCGCGGTCGCGAGGCCGGCGACGCCGTGGCGGTCGATGTAGGTGTCGATGTCGGCGTCCGTCTCGCGGCGGCCGACGGCGTCGATCAGCGCCGGCGTGATGGTGTACTCGCGGTCGCCGGCGGCCGTCGTCACGGTCAGGTCGATCTCCCGGGCGGCGTACCGGCGCGGCTGCCCGTCGTCGGTGACGTCGACGACGCCGGCATCGACGAGCCGATTGACGTAGCTGTAAGCGGTTCCCTGTGCGAGCTCGAGGTCGTCCATTACGTCCTGGACGGTCGCCTCGCCCTCTCTAGCGAGGTACGCGTACAGCTGGGCGAGCTGTGGCTCCTCGAGAAGGTCAGCGACCGAGAGAAAGTCCTGGACGATGTCGCCGTCGGCGCGATTTGAAGTGCGTGACACGATTCGTTCTTGATTACAGTTTACAGCGAATCAGTAAAGAGTGTTGGGGTCACTCTGCCGGCGTCGCGACGAGATGCTCTTCGAGGTCGCGCGTCCAGTACGTCGCGAGCCCACCCGGACTACAGCGGGCGCACAGCTGCAACGGGCCTTCCAGATGCCCGAGTTCGACACGGAATCGCGTGAGCGCCGCGAGCGTGTCGACGGCCAGCCCACAGCCGTCACAGGCGACGTGATCGCACTCGTCGGGATCCGGCTCGGTCTGGATGGCACAGTCCACGCAGATCGGGTGCGTGACCCGCTCGTCTTGCCCCCAGGTGTGGGCCTCGCCAGTCTCGGTACCGGGCGGCGCGTCGCAGAATGCACAGCCGACGAGGGTTTGCTGCATCACTCGCCCTCCGCGTCGGCGTCGCGGTCAGCCGTCCAGCCACGATGGAAGACGGCTAGCTGCGTCGATGAGTCGAACGCGGTACCGCTCGGCTCGTGAACCAGAACTTGGTCCTCGGGAACCGGAGTGACGACGTCCGCGTCGACGAGGTCGCTGACCAGGCGCTGGGCCGTCGCGTCGTCGACGTCCGCCGTGTCGACGCCGATGGCGTCGCGGTCCTGGGCGAGTTGTTCCTTCTCGAACCGTTCGTAGTCGCGACTCGTGTCGTCGTGCGGATCGGGACCAGGCATAATGAGTCACACAGCGCACACTGTCGCGCGCTGCACGCCTCCCGGCGCCGACAAACAGTCAGGAGAGACAGCGTCTAGTCCGGTCGTGGATCGCGATAGCCGATGACGGCGACATCGTCGATGAACAGGACGCCCTTCATAAAGTCGAGCTTGGTCAGACTGTGCTGGTACAGGTTATGCTGGCCCAGGTAGTTTACTGGCACAACCAGACAGCCGAACTCGATCTTTGGCCGGCCGTCCTTCTGGGTGCGGTATCCCTTCTGGAACTTGAGGAGGTCATCGCTGACGTTCTTCCGCTCGCTCTTCTCGACCTCGATGGCGAT
This sequence comes from Halobellus sp. GM3, assembly GCF_052545375.1. NCBI lineage: Archaea > Methanobacteriati > Methanobacteriota > Halobacteria > Halobacteriales > Haloferacaceae > Halobellus > Halobellus sp. GM3. The sequence continues at coordinate 52,755 of NZ_JBQWLT010000011.1, forward strand.
GCGGGCGTCGGCGTCGTAGAGATCGACGCTGTAGTTAAACCCCTGATGCGACCAGAGCTTGCAGTTCGGGTTGTAGCCGCCGGCGGCGTCCCCTTCGTACTCGTACTGCGAGAGCTTGTCGGCGATCGCGGCATCGAACCCACCGACCACCGTGTGTTTCGTCGAGTCGTCGAAGACGCTGGCCGGGACGGCTTCGACAGCCGCCCGAATCGACGTCAGCGCATCGTCCGGAAACGCCTCGGACGAGGTTTGGGTACGGCGCTCGCTCAGTTTGGTGAGCTCCTCGACGACGACCATACTCGCTCTTGACGAATAGTGGCCCGATAAAACCCGTCGCGACGGCCATTCGAGCCGACCGGTCGCCAGGATTCACTCACTCGAGGAGTCGGGCGGTGGGTGGGGGCGAGGGAGTGGATTCAGCCCCAGCGTTAACCAACACTGTGCCGGTATCGGTTCGGCGTGTTGGTTAAGGCTAGCTGCTACGGCGTTCGGAGCTCTCGAACTGGCTTCACGACGAAGGTGTCTGGCTCGCTGGCTGCTCTCTCACCTGCCCCCTCTGCCGGCGTTGAGGCCGACCGCGTGAGCTGGGTGATGAGCTCGTCGCGAACGGTTCGTCGAGGGACAGTGGTCTCGTGCCAGCCAAGCCGGTCGTCGAAGTGCCGTTTCTGGAACTGCTCGCCGACGTCGTCGGCGGCGACGTACTGCGTCCGCGTCGACCGCCCGAACTGTCGGGAGACGAAGACGGCGCCCACAGCCTCGTGTGTGAGCTCGACGAGGGCACACTCCACGAGGGCGACGACCGACGCGTGATCCCGGTCGGTCGGAACCGCCATCTCGAGGTCCGCCCACGGCGCCTCATCGTCGGAGGTAGTTCCTGCATGATCCGCTGCTCGTTCCCTGCTGCGTTGTTCCGAAGCCATCGTCTATCGGGGGCACGTGATGCGCCCCGCCACCCCCTCGCGGGGGCAACAGACCCCACCGAAACGCACCCTGTCAACCAATGCGCTAAATCTGATAATTCCGTAATTCCGCTACCCCTGTGAGGGGGCCCCTCGGCCTGAGAGAGCCGGCGGCCTTCGCACACTGCATATCGCCTCTTTCTTTGGACGAAAACCGCGATATGTAAGACAATATGACGCCCTCAAATCGGAGAAGAACTCCGTCGGGCCGATTTGAGGCGGTAGAAAATACCTCGACGAGTTCCGGAGTAATGCCGTAATCTCAAAAATTGCTCGACAGCAGGGTAACGAAGGTGATTACGGCCGTATTTGGATAACTTTGAATCGTTGCTTCACCTGGACTGAATCTCTCGAGATCCTCCGACTCGGCACTTCGAATTGTGGAATATCCCCGATTCCCTCGATTCCGGCCGTGCTAGCCGCTGACAATTGCTCGACGGGGTTCTAGTGGAATCTGTTTCTACTATCTAAGAAATTCTTATAATTCATCTACTTTGATTGGTTTCAGCTGACGTGCTGAACACGGGGCGCGTATCTTGCTTGATGTTCCATCTGATTGTCGCTGGATAGACGGCTGTGCAAATACTTACAGTTAATAAACCTCGAGAACCACTCCCTGGAAAATGGCGGAATTATTTATATTCACACTTTTCGCCACCATTGTCGCCATCTACAGCGTTCTACCGCGTTATCGACAGCTCCGAGTTACCTATACACTCTGGAACAAACCTTTTGCAGCCCTTCTCACAGCTCTCGGACTGACCGTTCTAGCGAGCTACGCCGGAAGCATCTACTTACAGAACACCGACAAAACCACACTCTGGAGCCTGACCACCTCTTACACACAATCCCCTATCGAAATCACTGCTCTCGAAATCGAATTCATCCAGTTAGCTGCGGCCATCACGATCATGGGCATATTCCTCGGAGTCTTCCTAAGCAAAAGCGTGCGTATTCGCAACGAACAAATGCTCTTATCCACACTTCGAGACCTCTACAACCGGGGCGAATACGCTACGCTCGTGGAAGTGCTTCGGGACAACTATACACCCCTTATCGACCACCCGAAGAAACCCACTCCACCGAGTGAACAACAATGGCGAGACATCGATATTACAGTCACACACACCCTTATCGAGACTGAAGAAGAAGCAGAAGAACTCGATGACTCTTCGCCTTTGATCGAATATGTAGAGGAAGATAACGCAGAGCAAACTGCTCGTGAGCGTGTACGAGACATCTTTGAACTGAAGCGTCGGCAAGCAACATACTACCTCGCAGCGCTACGGTACCGGCTTGCAGACTCGGCAGAAGACGCCTCCAGTTACACAGAAACTCTGCTGTTGGACCCTGAATTCGGCGCTAAACACCCAATTCTTGACCCTGGGCTCGGGATTGACATCATCTTAGACACCGACCTCGACGGGTTTCGGCGTCGAGACGTTACGCACCAGTACCTCACAACGCTCCTTCGAGAAGAAAACAGCTTGCTGTATCAAGAAATCTCGAATAATATGTCGATGGCCGGGATCTACCGATATCGAGTTGATCCCGATAATCGGTTGTTGCATGCGTTGTTCTCGGATTGCTCTCGTGCTGAGGAATTAGATGCGTACAAGCCGGTCGGGGATACGGCCAAAGAGATGCTGCGCGATCAGGGAACGAAGGACTACGATAAGTACAACGCTCAGCGGTTGACATCCGTGAATCGCTCGAAGGACTACGTGTTTAACGACCCGCTCTTCATCGCCATCAGTTTCTTTGATATTATGGTGCGTGAGGCGTTCTACCAGCGAATTGACTGGCATATGTGGTTGTATTATTACGAATCGATGACGCGCCTAATGTGCGAGAACTACGAGAATACGGAGGAAACTGATCCAGATAGCGAATGGCCGAACGACTACTCCCGATTTATGTATGAGATGATCAGTAACATGGGAGATTTACTCCGGATTATGGAACGGCTGGTTAAAAACGACGAGTATGATGTGAAGGATGGGGATGGCGACTTTGAGGAATTCATAGCGCTAGAATCGTATCGGCGTGATCGAGGTGGGACCATTCCTAAGTCGGCAGTAGAGATTATGTTGTCGTGTCACCAGGAGATTCTGACGACTGAAGAGATTCCACACCAGTTCAAGAAGTATATCACGGAAATCCTATTCACGAGGTGTAGCGACTTGAGAGAGTATGAAGAGGGATCATTGCCGTGGAAGTATAGTGAGTTCATGTTACGGCGTCTGGAGGCGATGATTGAGGGGCGCTCTGGGCCGGAATATCACCGGGAGCTAGAGTTAGTGTACAACGATGGAGTTCGTCACGAAATTGTTGCAAAGGGGGCTACTGGAGGGTGGATTGTGGATGAATTGGACGAGCTGATCCAATCGTCATAAGCTGTTGCTGAGGGTGGTGTTTCTATCATTGACTGTATGATTATAGGACTATACCGGTGCGAAGCCAACGATAGACTGCTGCCATACCCCACTCTCTGAATCAGAATTGCTCAGTGGGGCCGGCGGACTCCTCCTCAACCTGCTCGTACATCTCGTCCGGGAACGGGAGACTGCCCCAGATCGAGTAGGGACACTGGTCTTGGCCGATGCAGTACCGCTGGAGATCGTCGTTATCGCAGTTCATCGGCAACGGCGTGTCGCCGTCGATCGTGTTCGAGAACTCGTAGCGGACCTGGTACTCGGTCTCCTGCTCGTCGTACCACGGCCACCGGGAGAAGACGTCCTTGAGGTCCGCGACGATCTCGTCAAGGCTGCTGTCCTGGTACTGCGGGAGCCACATCACCATCCGCGCGAAGTTGTAGAGATCCTTTCGAACAGGCTTCTTCTCGTGTAGCCGCTCCTCCATATTCGCCATACAGGGGAGTTCAAAGAGGTCCTCGATCTCTCGCACTTCGATCTGTTCGGCGCCGGTTCCGGCTCGCCTGATTCGGTAGGTATTGACGCGCCCGTCGCGGTCGATGGTGACAGCCGAGTTGGACTCGTGGTCGGCCAGCGTCTTCGCGAGACTGCTCGGACTCGAGATCCAGTCCGTTACAGAGGATTCCCAGTCGTCCTCGGCGTCATACGCGGTGACCGCTCGATAGAGCTCTTTCGCCGTCTGGAACTCGCCCGTTTGCGCCACGTCGTCGGGCGCGTCACTCAGGGCCCGCCGGAGGACGCGAATCGTCCGTTCTCCACGGTCCCAGTTCCGCCAGATTCGCTCGTGATGGCCGGTCTCGAGGAAGCGGTCGATCCGCTCCGTAATCGCCGACTCGTTCGTGGTCAGCCACGATAGCTGGTCGTCGGAGAGTCCGTCTTCTTGCACCCGCAGGAGCTTCTTGAATGCCCGCTCAGCGTAGTCCCGATACTTGCTGTCGAAATCACCGACCGGGACGTACAGGTTGTTGTCCTTCACTCGCGTCAGTATCTCCCCGCCATCGTCACTCCCCGTCGATGACTCGCCCTCCGCTCGAACGAGACATTTGCGTGACGCCGCCGCCATCGGGATTTCGAGGTACAGGCCCTCCCCGAACTCCGGCATCTCTGTGATGCCCGTACAGACCCGACCCGGATGCGGGCCATCTTCACCGGGCTCCTTGCTGTACAGCACGTCGGCGATGTCCTGTTGGAGCGACCCATCGCCGTGGGCTCGAATGAGGGAGGCGAGATTGTTGACGTACAGCTCTCGGATGTCGTAGAGTACCTGAATGTTCCGTGGTGACGCGTGCTCGAACTTCGGGTTTTCTTTCACACAGATCGCACTCAGCGTCGCGAGCACGGCGAGCGTCCCCGGTTCGTCGACGAACGGCTCTTCGGCGGCGTCGACACGGACCTGCTCTTTGAACGCCGCCGTCCCGAACCGCTCGACGTCGTTCACGAGGTCCTCTGGTTGGTCCTCGCCGTCGACGACGTATCGGTTGTAGCCACGCGTAAACAGCTGGTTGATGCGGGTCTCACCGTACTCCAGCGGGAGTGCCGCAACCCGATACGCCATGTCCTCGTCGTCGGTGGGGGTACTCGGACTCATTCGTCGATCACCTCGGGTGTCGCCGACCGAACGTCGAACGCCGGACTCTCGATTGGTTGAACGATGCTACAGACGTCGGCGTGCAGCGAGTAGGGCAGGCGAGCGACACGCCGGCGGTCGGCCGTCACGACGGGATCGATCGGGATGTCGTACGTCTCGAGGAGGAGGTCGTTCAACACTTCGCGACTCTGCTCGTCGTATCGGTGCGCCGGGTCGGTATCCAGCAGGTAGACGTGGACACCCTGCCCGCTGTAGACGACCATCGTTTCCTCGGCGTCGAAATCGTCCTCGAAGATGTCGCGCACCTCGAACCCGTACTCGATGGCGCGGTCGACGTCTTCGAAGGCGTACGGATACCCCTCGGGAGCGGCGTCGAGGATACCTGCAGCGTCGAGGAGCGCATCGTCGTCCCGACTGTCGACGTCCGCCGACACCATCTCGTCCGCTCGGTCTCGGGCGATCTCTTTCGCGTCGATGTCGACGAGAAGGACCCAGGGTCGTTCCCAGTGATCCAGCGCGTAGTACACGGCGTCTGGCCGTGGGTCCGGCTGCTCTAGCACCTCCGGATCAGCGAGTGCGAACTTGCTCCGTCCCAGCGGGTCGTTGCGAGCTGGGTGCCGAATGAACTCAACGACGTCCTCGAAGTCGTCGAACTCGGGCGTCGTTCGGTCCCCCGAAGCATCTGTTTGCCACGTATCCCGCCGGATGAAGTCCTTGTCCGGCACCTCATCTTTGCGAACCGGGTGGGACTCTCGGAAGGCGATGGCGTACTGTTTCGGGCCGGTCGCCGTGATGAATTCCGGCAGGTCATCCAGATAGCGGGGGAATTCTTCGGCGTAGTAGGCGTAAATCTCCTCGCGGGTCGCCTGTCGCCAGGTCATGGGTTAAGTTCCTGATCGAGATTTTTGAAGCCCCGAACGGTGGTCAGGCCCGCAGCATCGAAGTCATCGACGGCGTCTCTGATGGTCGCGAACGACCGTGCCGCCCGCCCGCTGACCCGCTCGTCGATCCGATCCGCGTCGGCAAGGCTATCCAGGACGTCGAGCGCCGTCTCGCGATTGTTGAAGGCCCAGATCGCGTCGGCGTCCACCGCGCGGAGTTTGTCGTAATCCTCGACCGGGGCGTGCCGGTTGTTACTCGCGAGCTCTGCTTCGCCGGCCCAGACGAGATCGCCGTCCGCGTCGAAGCCGGCCACGTCCAGTACCGTGCCGTCGTCAGTTTCGTAGTACGGTTCCACGCGAACGACGTCATCCCGCTGCTGGAGCCACAGCTCGAGGAGCCGGACGCCAACCTTGTGTGGCGTTTTCTCGCCGAGATCGCCCGCTCCTGGCCCCGCCTTCAATTCTCTCCCGAGGAGGTCTCGACCGTCCGGGAGGACGGTGTAGTACTTGCGCCCGGCCGCGGAGTCCGCTTCCAGGAGGTCCTGCTCCGTGAGCCGCTCCACATGGAGGTCGTCGTATTCGTCCCGAAGCTGGCTCATCCTGTCCAGTAGCGTGTACTCGTCGTCCTCTCGGTTCATCACGTCGAGAACCCGATTCAGGAACCGGACGTCGTCACGGCTGAGCCCGCGTTGTCGGAGTTCGTCATCGGGAACGGGCACGCTGCTTTCCTGGACGGGCGTTGCCCCGTTCTCCGGCTCCGCTGTTTGGTCACCAGCTGGGTCCTCGTCCGTTTCGGTGGCCTGCCCGAACAGGGGGCTTATCTCTGACTCGTCTGCATCTGGGTCGCTGTCCGTCTCGGTCGGCGTGGTCGACGTCGACGCATCTTCGGTCGTCGATTTGCTGATGAACGCGGATTGCGTCGGGTCCGTTCCTGAGTCGCCGTCGGCAGCCGAGCCCGTCGTCTCGGCCCCCGAACTCCCCCAGCCAGTCTCTTCCGGAGCAGTGCTCGACTCAGTCGGCTCTGTTAGCCCGTGCTGGGCCTGTGTCCGCTCGACCATCCGTGGCCGGGACACGGACTCGAAATGGTCTTCTTGGGGCTCTGTGAGCGGCTGGTCGCTTTCTGGATGCCCCGGCGCAATCGGGAGGGGCTTCAACGAAAACGGCGGCGGACCAGTCTCCCCGAAGGACGGGCTCGGGAGCTGTGCGATCCACTCGCCGCTCGGAAGCGTGTTGATTCGGTTGCGGAGTTCGGTCGGGCTGAGGTCCTCGTGGGCAAGCGACTCCGCGAGGTCGCGCTCGATCGAGATGTTGCCGATGAGCTTCGTCTTGATGTTGTTCAGCACCTCGTCGTAGGCTCGCTCGTTCCGGTTCCGCACCTGTTCGGGGAACTGCATCACGAGCCCCATACTCAGCCCGAACGATCGGCCCTGCGGCAGTAGCTGCTCGGAGACGAGCTTCGTCGACGCGACCGGCGCCGCCTCCTCGATGATGAGGTTCGTGAGCTTCTCGTAGTCGGTCTGACCGTCGCGACGGCGAACCTGCACGGCGTCCCAGAGGTTGCTCAACAGCAGGAGTGTGATCGCTCGCTGTGCCTCCGGCCGGAGGTCGCCGAGGTCGAAGATGATGGTAGCGTCTTCGTCGAGGAATTCGCGGAAGTCGAAGCGGTTGTCGACGTACTCGCCGGCGTCGTTCTGCTCAGGGACGTGGCTGAAGATTCGCCGGAGATGCGCGTCCTCTTTGAGCTTGTCGAGGCGGTTCCCGACGGCGTCCATCGACACCTGGAACTGGTGGTTGTCCTTCGCGAAGTGGCGCGTCAGCGATTCCTCGATGTTCTGGTTGTCCGCTGAGACCGGGGGAATCGTCTGGTCGCGCTGCATCCGGAGGGCGGCGGCGAAGAGGTCGTCCAGCCCGAACACGTCGTTCCCGTACTCCTCGTCGAACAGCGCCTTGATTAGGTAACTCAGGATCTCGTTCGCGACGAACGCCTGGCCGTACTGCTCGCGGCCCATAATCATACGGAGGATATCGTGGAAGTGGTCGACCTTGTCCTGAATCGCGTCCTCACGGTTGCGGCCCGCTTCGAGCGTGGGCCGGATGTCGAAGAACGAGAACGCGGGAATCGTCTCCGGGACGCGGAAGTGGTAGACGTCGTCCAAACCACCGAATCGTTCGTAGTGGCAGCGCAGGTAGTTCTCACACATCCCGTCGCCCTTCGGGTCGACGAGGACGACGGGGCCACCCGTCGTCTCGCGGAGCGAGAGCGTGTCGTTGATGATGGCCTTCGACTTCCCGCCACCCGTCGACGCGAACCGGCCGTAATGCGTCGGCAACAGGTCCGGCGGGATCCGGATGGGGTCCGGCCGTGGCTCACCGTTCTCGTCGAGCGCGTACCCGATGGCCATCCCGTCTTGGAACTGCTGGATCAGATCCGGGTTCGGCCACGGGAGCGGATTCCGACTCTGCTGTTCGGCCCTCGTTCCCCGCGTCCCTTCGACGGTCAACTGTTCGGAGGAGGGGACGAGGACGAAGTTCGCGAGCTCCGTCCCGCTGAGGACCAGCTCGGGGCGGGTCTTCCCCCGGCCCGTCGTCAACTCGCGATTGAGGAGGCGCTGGAGAGCGGCCCGTGCCTTCTTCTCCTTCGTTTTCTCACGGAAGCCGCTGTCTCGGAGGCGTTTCCCCTCGACCTCGTAGAACGGTCCATCGAGCGGGTCGAACACGGGGAGGAGCGAGTCCATCCGGCCATCGAGGTCGTCGCGGGTGTCGTCGGTGGGGACGCCGACGGCCCGGATGTTGACCGTGAACGACCGTTTGGCGTTCTTCGCGTCGATGTACTCGATCCGCTTCTCGACGGCCTCGCTGAGCTGTCGGTCGTCCTGGTCGCTCCGATGCTCCTCGACCTCGAGCAACGACCCAACGACCTCCTGGAAGAACGTGTCGCGGCCGTCGACGAGGTCCTCTTTCCGTACCTCCGCGTCGGACTGCCAGCTAGCACGCCGTTGGAAGACGACTTGGAACGCGGTCGGCGCTGTCGCCTCCATCAGGTGGTCGATCAGCGACGCCAGTGCCGCGCCGGGCTCGTCGACGGACGAGAGATCGCCGTTCGTTTCCTCTGCCGTGAACGGCGTCAGCGAGGTCATCCAGTCCTGCTTCCGCGACGCGGCACCACACCACCGAACCCCGAGCGGCGAGACAGCGTCTTGTGCCGGGCGAGCCAGAATCGTTCCCGCCGGTGTCATCGTCGGCTTCTCGATGGCCCGTCGCTCTTCCTCGTCGTCTGGAAGTGCATCGGGCGGCGCTAGTTCGAGGGCTGAGTCCCCGATCATCACGTGACTGTCGGGGACTTTCGTGGCTGCCGTACCGCCGTCGACAATGGGGTCTGCTTCGGATAACTCGGCGTCCGCTGATTCCTCGTCGACGATATCGTACTGTTCTGCCGGGCCAAACTCGTACTGCAGCCGTCCGGACTCGTAGTGTTCGATGAATTCCGGCGGTGTGAACTCGACTGGTTGAATGAGCCGAGCGGCGACGTCGATGTCGACGCGCTCGATGTCGAACGTGGCCGGATAGATGGAGCGGAGGCGCTTCTCGAGCGTATCGAGGTGCGCATCGGCCCCGTAGAAGAACTCCACCGGGTCGTCCGGGCCATCACTGATTGCGAGGAACTCGAACCGGGGTGGTGTCTCACTCTGGAGGGGGTTCAGCTTCGCCCCGAGGCCCGACGAGCCGGGCGTGGTCAGCTTGTGGAGACTGTCAAGGACTCGGGGGATACTCTCCGGGTCAAGTCGCTCGGATGTCGGCGTGACGCGCAGGTACTCAGCCATCGTTGGTGTCCTCCGTTGACCCGCCGTCTGGCTCAGCTTCGACGGCGTCTGATTCCTCGTTCGGTCCGCTCGTTTCGTTCGTTCCGTTCGTTGCTCGATGCTCGAGTTCTTCCTGGAACTCATCCATCTCGGTATCGACGGCGTCGTCGCCGGCGCCGGGCAGCGAGGACCGAACTTGGGAAGTCGGGTCGAAGTCGATGACCTGTTTCTCCTTGGGCATCGCTTTGACCTGGATGCCCCGCCACTCGCCGTCGACGCCCACGAGGGCCTCGGAGAAGCCGGCGTCCTCGTTGCCGGGCACCGCGTCTTGTACGAACCGCATCTGCGCGTAGTTCAGCCCGAACTCGTCGGCCCACTCCTCGTCCATCCCGTCGAGGCGGTGGAACTGCTTGACTGCACACTGATCCAGGATCGCCTCGGATTCGGCGTGCTCGAAGAACTCGTCGACGGTCTGTGTGACCAGCCGGATCGAGAGGTCGTGGTGGCGGTGGTGCCGGAACACTGTTTCGAGGAACGCCAGGCTCGCGGCGTCCTGCATGATGTAGCGCGCCTCGTCGATGTAGAACACGACCTCCTTGTCCGAGACTTTCGCGCGCTCGTAGACCAGCGAGATGAGCAGCTGCATGGTCAGCGCCGTACTGCTGTCGACGCTGCCCTCCTGTTGGGCGAGGTCGAGATAGATGACCTTCTCGTCCCGGATGTCGAAGTCGGACTCTTGGCCGAGATTGGCGTGGCGACCGTCGTCCTCGAAGGGGCGGAGCTGATCGAGGAGCCACGTCGCGTCCTCCTTGATCTTCCCGGCCTCCTCGTCGGACCGGACGACGAACTCCTCGGGGTCGTCGACCATATCCTCGAAGACGTCCATCATATCGCGGATGGTCGGGCTCGGGTTGCTGTGCGTGGAGATGTCGTCGGTGATTCCTTGGCGCTTGTAGGCACGCTTGAGCCCGAGTTCGAGCGTCGTCCGGCGGTCGCCAAGCGAGATGCCACGGAGCGCGAAGAAGTTCGTGAGGAAGCTCATCGCGTCATCGAGCTTCTCGTTGAACGGACTGGCGTCCTCACCCATCGCTCGCTGGACGTGCTCCGGCGTCTCGCGGATTTCCAAGGGGTTGAGGCCGAGCGTCCCACCGACGGTGATCCGCTTGGCGTCGAGGGCTTCTGCGACGCCGGCCCAGTTGTTCAGCGGCTCGAGGATGATGCCGATACGATCCTTGCTCTGCTCGATGGAGCGAATGAAGTTCTGCTTCGAACTGAATGACTTCCCCGACCCCGTGTCACCGACGGTGAACATCGCGTACCCGTTGTCCCGCGCGAACGGGTCGATGACCACGGGACTCTGGTTGTCCTTGTGAATCCCGAACTCGACGCCGCCCTCCTCGAGAATCGTCGCGTTGTGCGGCGAGGACAGCAGCGCGCCGACGGCGCCGCCGAGCGCAATCGACGTCCGCCCGAACTCGTTGTCGCCGATGGGCGCGGCGGACTGAAGGGCAAGGTCCTGTCGACAGATCGCCGTCTTCGGTGTGAGGTTCGCCGGATCGTCGCGGAGCGCGCTCTTGACCTTCTGGACGGCGTCGCGGAGTTCCTCCTTCTCGTCGGCCCGGACCGTGATGAACATCCCTTGGTCGAAGACGTTCGCGCCATTCTCGACAGCCTTGTACGTCGCTGCGGCCTCGTTGGCACGTTCCTGTAGGTAGGCACTCCGCACGCTCTGTTCAAGGTCAGCGTCCACCTGGAGGTCGTCAGCGATATCCTGCAGTTCGTTCCGCGCACGCTCCTGGTTCTTCGGCGTGATGTGGGCCGTCAAATCGAACTGCACGTCCGTCATCTCGAAGAGCTCGGAGAGGTAGCCGTCGTTGGGGTAGTCCGGGTAGTCAGCGATGTATAGTGTCGTCGTCCACTGCTCGCCGACCCGTGCTGCGCGCGTCTCCCACTCGATCGCCGCCGGCGCCGTCACCGTCTTGTGTGACTCGGCGATGTCGTCGAGGAGCTTGCGTTCGGCCGCGCCCTGTTCGATGGTCTCCTCGTCGAGGAGGTCCGAGAACTCGACCTCTTCCTCGTTGTCGTCGGTGTACCAGTCCCAGAGGAATTTCCCGCCGATCCCGACCAGTACCGCGAGCAGGATGTAGAGGGCCGCTCCTTCAGCTGAGGTCGGATTCGTGACCCACTCCGTGAGCTGGCCGACGGCTCCGCTGCCCGTCTGAAGGACAAGGTTACGCATCGTGGGCATCCTCCCGGCGCGAGTCGCCGATGATAGGTTGTTCGCGAACGACGCTTTCTGCGTCCTCGTAATCGTGTTCGCGGCCGTTCCAGAAGTCCATATTCAACACGAAAAGCTCGACCGTGCTGAGCCGCCGAGCGGACCAGCCTGAGGCCTGCTGGATGAACTCCGACCGCACGTCGTTGACCCGGCTATCCAGCTTTTCGAACATCTGTGCGCGGCGCTCGACGTCGGTGAGGTCCTCTCGGCGGGTCACGAACGGGTTGAAGAGGAACCCGATGACGGGGAACTGCGTCAGCTTCTCGGCCGGCGTCCCCTCGTCTCGGAAGCGGTCATAGACCTCCAGCGGGGTGACTTGGACGCCGATGTAGTACCGCACCTGCTGGATTCCACGGTCGCGCATCTCCTTCGGCCGCGTCTCTCGATACTCCTCGAGGAGTTCCCGGAAGATCGGATTTTCTTTGACGTCCTCGTCGTTCAGGCGGTCTTCGATGTTTTCCGTGATCTGTTCGACCGGGAACGAGCGGGTCGTCGCGTGGAGTTTGAGTTTCGAGTCCAGTTCCTTATTGGCGAACTCCTCGCCGGCGTCCTGGAGCTGTGCCCAGTCGTCGGACATCGCGAAGTCCATGTTGCCGGGGTCGATCTCGATGAACGCCTCCATCGTCCCGTCGGCACGCTGGATCGCGCCAGCGCCCGGCCACGCCCGCTCGATGTTCGTGAGGTCCTGTGTCCGCTCGTCGGGCTTGAACGGCGTGTAGTTCGCGAGCCCGCCCCCGTTGCGCTCTGTTTCGTTGGTATTACTGTCGGCTTCCTCCGGGGCGCTGAACGTGATCTTGGGGCGCTTGACGTAGCGATAGACGTCTTTGGCCCATGTCCACGCATTCAGGTGGTCGGGCGAGACGTAGACGATCGCGACGCCGAACCCGAAGCCACCCGCGACGAACGGCAGGGCAAGTGATTCGATGCCGGTGAGGCCGGCGATGAACAGGCCGACGATCGGAAAGGCGATCAGGACGCCGACGTCGCCTTCCTCGATGTTGAGGTAGGGGATGCGACTCTCCTCACCGAACTGGTCCATGATACGCCGTGCGGCTGCGTCTTTGTCGATGGACATGGGTTGTTAGTAGCTTCCAGGGTCGTTCTCGGTCCGCCGGTAGGACGGCGTCCCGCTGTCTTCGTCGCTATTCGCGCCCCGGGCTGCTGCTTTCTGCGCTACAGCGTGTCCCGCTGCGGCCTTCGGTCCCCACCGGGCCGCCGTCGTGGCGACGCCGGCGCCGCCGATGTAGGCTCCAGCGGCGACACCGCCGATGAGGGCCGCTCCTTTCGTCGCACCACCGAGAACCTTCGCCGTGAGTGGGGTCGCGTATTTGAACGTCTTCCAGGTTAGGTAGAGTGCGATCAGCGGGAGCGATGCCGCGACTAGATACCGCAAAAACGGACTACTCGGAGCGATGGCGTTCTGAGAGTACAGCAAGTCGTATCCTTTCAACACCACCGCTGCAGGCAGAGGTAGGACCGCTAACGGGACGAATTTCTTACTGAACCCCATCGCGATATCCGAGAGCACGGGGACGTTTCCGTAGGCCAGCGCGAACGCAATCGGCATACCATACACGTAGACGTAGAGCAAGACTTCGCGAATGTAGTAGAGTGCCTCCAAAGCCCACATTGAGAGCCCTCCAATCAGTGCGAATACGAGTGAAAGCCCAGGGTTTGTGATTGAAACTTCGAGCAAGTTGAGCATCGCATCGCCCAGAGAACCCAGACTCGGCATCAGGGCGATAGTGAACCCGTCCACTATGTAGAGTCCAAGAATACTGACCCAGTACCAGCTGATAATCAGAAACGCGCCGACCCAAGCTGTTTTCTTGGTGCGCCTGGCCTCGTATGCACTTCCAATATTGAATATACGGATCGTGTGACGCCCCTGAACACACATCACGAGGAGAAGCAGCGAGATCAACATGATCTCTCCACCGACAAGCGCGTCCTGAATTGACGGCCAAGGAGCATTGCTGGGCTCTCCGAAGACGAATGCCCCATCTGTCTCCGGCGTTGGTGTCCCGAACATCTCCTCGGTGAGGGTCTCATAGCCGGAACGCAGGCCATCCATGAAGAGGCCGACAATCCAATCGACGACCTCTTTGAATCCCTCAAGGACGACGTCGATTAGATCAACCATGGTTAAGCCTCACTGATGGAAATTTCGCAGTTATCGGGTTCTTGGGACGCTGAATATTGGATACGGTACGTTTTGGTGACTCGGTCCCCGCCAACTCGCGTCTCGAGTATTAGTTCAAACTCACCGGTCTTCGATTCCTCCGAACAGGACGTGCCTGCCCCAGGAACGAAGGCGAACGGCGAGCGTGAACTATAGAGCGTAATTTGTTCCCCGGGCGCGATAATGACCTGCTCGACCTCGGAGTCGGATTCCGGGTCGTAAATCCCGCTTACGTCTTCATCATCGACATAGTTCGTCCCCTCATCGTCGGACGGATAGGGGACATCACCGATGAAGAGCAATTTTGTAACCGCATCAGGGCCAGTCCCCTGGTTTTCGAGGGTGACGAAGGCCTCCTCTTCGATTTCGCTTTCTGGTCCATCCCACATCTCTTCAGGCTGGTTTCTACCGATGCCCATCTCGATGATCCCGAGGTTTGGCTGGACAGAATGCGAGCTTTCGCCGACTGTTTCCTCACCGCTGAGGGCTACTATTTCGTACTCGCCAGGAGCGTACGTTGTGCCGAGATCAAATGAGACTTGTTGGGAACCTGCAGCGACCTCCCGCTGTCCGAACAGTTCGCCGTCCGGTTGGATGAGGTTGATCTGGTCGAACTCCGAATCCGAATCGAACTGGACTATGAGTTCTGTTCCTTCAACAGTTACCTGCTGGAACACACCAGATTCATTTTCTGGACTTGAACTACCGTTAGGACCGGTGCTTCCGTTGCCATCCAGACAGCCGGCCATGCTCACGAGAGCGGCGCCGGTGACTGTTCGGAGGGCGGTCCGTCTACTAAGGTGGGGATTGTCCTGAGTCATGGTTTCTGTCCGAAGATGTCTTCTGGGCCGAGCATCCGCAGGAGGCGCTTGCCAGCGTAGAACATCACGAAGAACGGCAGGAGCTGCCAGCCGACCTCGAACACCAGCGCAAACCAGCCGTCGATCGTCCCAAGTGGGTGCCAGCGGGCCGTCGCGGTATCACTCACGTACGCCGGGTCGTGACCGAGCCACGAGCCCGGATGGTACCGAGCCGTGTAGATGCCCGGTTCGTTGATGGTCACGATCGCCACCCCGGAGGCGTTGGTCTCGACGCGCTGATCCGCGACCGTGATGTACCCGTTTCGGCTGGTGCCGCCGATTGGATACTGACGGCTATCGTCGAGCGCAATCGGCGCACCAGTTTGATTGTCCCGGAGTTCGACCCTGAGCGTCGCTTGCGACTGATTCTGTTGGATGACCTCGACAGTGAGATTGCTGCGGCGGAGCTGCCGCTCGGAGCCGGCATCCGGCTCGACGATTGACGCATTCACGCCCCGGACGATTCCCGCAACATGGAGCGCCTCTCGATCGACGTTCTCAGCTCGAACGGCGACGCCGTACGTCGTCGTGTACGACTGGTTGACGATGTCGATATTGATGTTCTCACCGATGGTGCCGACTGGTGACGGGCGGTCAGTCCCCCAGGTCTCGATGAGTTCCGGTCCGTCTCGAACCGGCTCGGCACGCGGTCCGATCCGCGAGGGATAGGCGTGGACGTACACCGGAATCGCGTCTGACTCGACGGTGGCGCTATCCGTGCGATTCGACCGGACGAGCGTGTCCCAGTTGGTGTTCCGAGCGGTGTAGAACCGCCAGATGCCACGGACCCGTGCCTCACCGTCCTCCGTGAGCGTGTACCCCTGCCACGGCCGCGACTGGAAGATGGCCACGCCGGCATCGCCGTTCGGATACTCGGCGTAGTAGGGGTACGCCGAGAGGTCGTAGATCTCGACGGCGATCGAATCGGAGACGTTGCGTGATTCCGTCCGATAGGTAACGTCGACGTCCGTTCGGTCACCCAGGTCGGTCCTGACGGTTTTCTTCAGCCGGACGCTAATCTCCGCTTCCAGCGTGAGATTCGCACTCCAGTCATCCTCGATCTGGTAGTCGAGGGCAGGCGTATGGGCTCCGTCACGCTCGGCGATGGTCTCGCCGTCCTTCTTCAACCGGACTTCTTCGATCTCGTGCTCCGTGAGCGACCACGAGATAGTCGTGTTGCCGGAGGAACTCCCGTTGGGGACGCGAACGCGGTAATCAACGAACCCGCGTATCGTCCCATTCGGCGCGATATAGAGTGGGGTTTCACCGGACTCGAGGTGGCCACGAGTAGAGGGCTGGACCGCGAAGATCGTCGCGTGAGCATCTTCGATGAAGACGCCCTCCTCGAGGTCCGCGTGCGGCGGATGCACGGACGTATCTGGGCCGGCGGCGTCGAGGTCCTCAAAGTCGTTCCGCGTCCACGTCACCGCGGTCGCGGGCGGCCGTTTGAACGTAACGTCCGTCCCGTTGGCGACCTGATGGACGGCGGAGCGGTCCTCGCCGTAGCGCTGGCGGTACTCCTCCTGGCTGATGTAGTTGTCCGCATCACGTGACCACAGCGTTGCCGACTCGTTTTCCGTGAGCCCGTTCCCCTCCGTACCTGGTCGTGGCGGGTCAGCGGCGACGATACCCGTGACTAGGCTCGTCGCGAGCAAGCCGGCCATGAGCACGGAGAGCTCTCGATGGTTCATAGGGCTCGCACCGGGACTGCGGGGTGGTTACCAGGGGACGAGGTCGACGCACTGCGCCAGCGGGAGGCCCATCATCGACCCGGCGACGGTGTACAGCGGGCCGAGCACGACGAGGACGACCGCGGACTTCATCGCCGACCGCTTGTGGCGCTTGAGGCCCTTCTTCTGCTCGGGATTGAGGGTGAACATCTCGATGAGGGAGTCAGCCTGCCAGACGATGGCGAGGCCGACGATCCCCAGCGCGGTGGTCAGCTGGAAGAACCCCTCAATCATGCTCGGGAGATTGTCTGCGCTACAGACCGCGTTACTCTGGGCGGCGACCGGCTGGACAGCGAACAGGCTCAGGAGGACGACGGTGAGCGCTGCCTGCCGAGGGATCTTCCCGGTCAGCGGTGATTGGTTTTCGACGCTAGGCTCAGGGTCGGAGGGAGTCTG
The DNA here is from genome assembly GCF_052545375.1 of Halobellus sp. GM3. NCBI lineage: Archaea > Methanobacteriati > Methanobacteriota > Halobacteria > Halobacteriales > Haloferacaceae > Halobellus > Halobellus sp. GM3. Next base: position 69,864 of record NZ_JBQWLT010000011.1, read on the forward strand.
GTCCTGTGACATAGCGAGTCAATCATCTGTGGCGTCTCCAGCTGGTGGCTGGTTCTGTTGCTCTTCGACGAGCGACTGGAGGTCGTCGAATCGGTTGGTGTCTTCTGCGATCTCGTCGAGCGTGTAGCCCTGCTCGCGGGCCCGTTCGAGGAGGTCGCGGAGTTCATCGGGGTCAACACCGCGGACTTCCATTTCCTCGCGGAGGGCGCGGCGATAGAGGGCGGAGGCGTTGATGTGGTCGTTCCACATCAGGTACAGGTCATCGATGTCTTCGATGGTGACTGACCTCGTAATCATACATGCGGGTATGGGTATGCACCGGTTGAGTCCCGGTACATATGGGCGCGGTAGTTGGATGATACCTAAATGCTTTCTGGCCAGCAATAACTGCAAATTTGTTGGGTAAATTATAACCAAATTACTTGTTGGTCTCGTAGAAAAGGCTTAACCAACACCTGCCGAGTGCGGTGGGGAGTCTGTTGGTTAAAGCTGAGAATCAGCTCGCTTACTCGAGCTCCACAACTTCGCCGCTCCCCTCGTCGAGGATCTCTCGCACTTCGGCCAAGAGTTCCTCCCCTTCCTCGTGGAGGGCTGTACCTTCATCGAGATCGCATTCGTCCGCGTCGAGCTGTTCAATGATCTCCTCGACGCGACTCAGTCGATCGTGGATTTCGGAGTCGTTTGCCACGGTTAGATCACCCCCAGCCAAAGTCCGGTGATGACCAACAACAGCAACAGCAGCACTACGATGGCGACCTTGTAGTAAATCGGTGGGAGGCCCTCGGGTGCGGTCGCTTCATCGACTGCTTCGGCGAGCTCCTGTTCGTGTTCGTGGTCCTGCTGAAAGGTCTCGTACGCGGCGTCGAGCTGTTGCTCCAGCGGCTCGATCTCACTCGCAAGGAACTCTTGGCGGGAATTCACGATATACTCGCCGGCGGCGGTCGGCGTGATCGTCGCGACGTCCGCCACCTGATCCGCGATGAGCCGGTCATGGGTGTGTCCAATCGCGGTGGCCACCGGGGTATTCGCGGTGAAAATCGCCTCCGCAACCCGCTCGGTGTTGAAGGCTTGGAGGTTCGAATCGCTCCCACCGCCCCGACCGACGATGATGGCGTCGACGTCCTCCGAGCGGTCGAGGTGGTGGATGCCGTTCGCGATGGACGTCGGCGCCTCCGACCCTTGGACGGTCGCGTCCTTCACCAGGATGTCGACGGTGGGGTCCTGTCCGTGGATCGCGTTCTGGATGTCGTACCGGGCGTCTCCTCGAAGGGACGTGACGACGCCGACCCGCTCCGGGAACGCCGGCGGGCGCTGTTTCTGCTCGCCGTCGAACCAGCCACGCTCTTCGAGTTCGCTTCGTAGTCGCTCGACGGCAGCTGCCTGGTCGCCGTCGCCGACGACAATCACCTCCCACGGTTTGAGGTCGATTTTCCCACCTTCGACCCAGTAGTCGATATCGCCCTCGAGGATGACTTCGGTCCCGTCCTCGAGGTCGGCGTCCATCTCCCGGTAACGGTTCGCCCAGATCATACAGGGGAGTTCGGCGTCGCCGTCGGTGAGCGTGAAGTAGAGCGCCGTACTGTTCTTGTGGAGGTCAGTGACCTCCCCGATACAGCGGACGCCGTTGAGGGCAGGCGTGTCCTGGACGATCGACGCAATCCGATCGTTCAGCTGGGACACGCTAAGGACCTCTCTCGCATCGGGTTCGACCGCCTGCCGTTCGGTATCCGGTGCGTCCGCCATCTCCGTTTCCTAACTTCTGAACAGGAACCTCAAAAAGCTACGTTCGAGTGTCGGGGTTGGCTGCGTTACGCAGGCCTACAGGTCGCGCGGCTGGACCGTCTTCCGGTCGTTGGCCTCGGCACGCTCTGCGGCATCGTCGAGCAGTTCGGCGACCTCTTCGTTGAGAGCGTCGTAGAAATCTGCCGAAACGTTGTGGTCCGAGAGTGCATCCTTCACGGCTGCTTTGACGATTAGGTCAGACATTCCATCGCGGACTTCTCTTGTCCACCATATAAAGGTTCGAAGTTCTCACGCCGGGTTCTCACCTCGTCGTATCGAATATTGGCATTTGAGCACCAGAGAGAACATATGCCACCCCTCAAAAATAGGGAACGGACGGATGCACGATCTAACTGGGTTCCAGCGGGACATCTTGTACGTGATCGCCGGGCTCGAGGAACCGCACGGGCTCGCAGTAAAGGACGAACTCGACGACTACTACGAACAGGAGATCAACCACGGCCGGCTCTACCCGAATCTCGACGACCTCGTCGAGAAAGGGCTCCTCAAGAAAGGCGAACTCGACAAGCGGACCAATCTGTACTCGCTAACGCAACGAGGCTCCCGCGAAATTGAGGCACGTCGAGAGTGGGAAGACAAATATATCGAATCTACAGAAGAAGTCGCTACGCCGACCTAGATGCCATTTATCGCACAGTCTTCTACAGATGAGGAGGGAGGAACAGTTCTTCCTGAAGAGGTAGAGGACGGTACTGACGTCGTGTGTCCAGCCTGTGGGGGAACGATGCGACCACGGGGCCCATTTGATGATGGCCGCGCCCGCCATTTCTATCACGTTACTGCGGGCTCAGGGGATTCGACGGCCAATTGCTCCGGAGGAGAGTCGGATCCGCATCGAAAGATGAAATCCCTCGCAGTATCGGCGTTGCGGCAGCGATTTGACCAATATATCCGTTGCGGACCCGAGGTTACCGTCGACGTCCCCGATACGCCAACGCTTACTGATTCTCGCCGGGCAGATGCCCTCGTCGAATTTCCCGCTGATGACGAAAACGACTACCTTGGGCGTGGATTGATCGTTGAGGTACAATACGCGAACGAAGACAAAGACCTCGACGCGGTCACGCACGACTATCTCTCGGCCGGATATAGCGTCTACTGGGCCAGCCCTGACGATTTTACGAACGACCGATTCCGTATTGAGGAGATGGTCGTCGCATTCGACAAACGGGCTGAGGCCGCCTTCGCAGCTTCGTGGGCAGACCCTCCAGAGGTAGATCCACCTGAGGAGTATCTCGAGCGGTTCGTGAACGCTGATTCCCTAACATTCTCCGACCCGAATCCGGACTGTGATCATACCTGGAAATACGGAGGGAGTGACCTCCACGACCGGGATTTCTGTAAACACTGTCGGCTTGAGCGCTGGAAAGAGAGAGCTGTTGATGCCTATATCTTTGATGAGTCGACCATCAAGACGAGCTCAGATCTTGCTGACAGAGCTGCTCAAGCAGCGTTTGAACAGCGAGAAAAGGAGGAGAAGAAAGAAGACCATCAACACGTCTGGGAGCCGCGAGGAGAGAACCGCTATCGGTGCCGGTGTGGGGCCCGTCTCAAAGAGCACAACGGAGAGGAGGTCATCTCAAATGATCCGTTCGAGGACTTCTCTGAGATGACGACCACGGACCCCCAGTACTGCGATCACATTTGGGAACGTGAGGACGGCTGCATGAAGTGTATCTCCTGCGGACTTGAGGACCCGCTCTAACCTGTTCCGTCTTGTACTGGCCTACAGCTGGGAGAGATTATTTGCTTACCGAGATGTTCTTTGCCGGTATGCCCTTCCGCGGTCGTCGTGACGGTCGCCCGGTCGTCCCCGCTATTGTCGACGATGGAGAAGAAGTCACCTGTCCAGTATGCGGCGGGACGATGTACCCGCGATCGGCGCCGGGCAAGTCTCGACACTTCTACCACGTATCAGACGACGCCGGCCAGCGCTGCTCGAATGGCGGCGAGTCAGAGACCCACGAACGCGCAGTCGCCCGTGTTGAGGTCGCTCTGCACCAGCAATTCGGAGAAAACGCCCGCATCGAGACGGAGGTGGACGTCGACGTGGCCGAGGTGCCGACACCTGTGACCGAACGCCGGGCCGACGCACTCGCGACCTTTGACGATTGGAACCCTTATTTCGGGGAAGGCCTCGCCGTTGAGGTACAGCACAGTCACGAGGACAAGGACGTCCATCAGGTGACGCATGACTACTTGGCCGCTGGGTACTCGGTCGTCTGGATACGCGCGGCAACAGTCCTTCTCGATACGTTCAACTACGATACGATCGGTGCCGAATTTGAGCAAGACGACGGTTCTGGATACGCCCAACGAACGAGCAAAGCGAGCCGATTTACGAACTGCCAAGCGCTCCTCTACGACGGCGAACATGCGTGGGAGCGCGTGCCGCCCTATGCCCATCCCCGCGGACAGGATGACCTGATTACGTACGATATCTGTACTGCCCAGGGTTGCGAGCTACGCCGGCTTCACGAACCCGACGGGAGTTACACCTACACCGCGAGCGACGAGCACGGCCCCGACTTTCCCCTGAAAGCACTCAAGAACGCGATTATCCGTGAGTACGACCGAGACCCGTTCTGGAAGTGGGCAGGAAGCCAGTACCATTCCGCACAGGTGGAGAAACTGCTTGCGACACGACCTGAGATAGAGCGCTGTCGGGGGCCGAAGGGGTTTCACGAATGGGGGCGGCGAGAAACGCTCTGGACGAACCATTCCGACCAGCCGTTAATCGAACTCCGCGAGTGTATGTACTGTCCCGTTCGGCTAGTGACGAATCATCGAGGGCGGTCAGGACACAGTACATTCTGTCTCTACGGTCGAGAGCCTGATCTCGACTGGGACGACGTGTATTTCCAAGCCAGCCCTCCCGAGTGTGATCACTATCTCTACGACGAGGATGCGATCGAAGATTACTGCCCCAAGTGCGGTGCGACGATGGAGTCCCCCAATACAACTCTCCGCGACCACACAAGCTGGATTCCACCATAAATTGGGGATCAGTCACTCCGCCCGGCCCACAGGCCTAGTCCAGTACGTGGGAAGACAACCCATCAAACAATCCGAGTGGTCAATATCGTCGATAGCACCCCGGAAATCCAGGGGCGTCATCGGATTTATGACGACAGCGTTTCGAGAGAACCTATGTCCAGCGATGACCTCCAGGACCTCCCGAAAGTAGGACCAAGCAGAGAAACGGATCTCAAGGAGGCCGGATTCGAGACAATGCAGTCCCTTGCGGTCTCATCACCAGGGGAACTCTCTTCTATTATCGACGTGGGTGAGAGCACAGCGTCGGACATCATCAACGGTGCCCGTGAGGCTGCTGATATCGGAGGATTTGATTCAGGAGCCGCTGTCCTTGACCGTCCCAGCATTAAAAAGCTGGAAACGGGCCACAGTGGAGTTGATCGGCTTCTAGGTGGAGGTATTGAAACACAGGCGATTACAGAGTTCTATGGCAACGAAAACAGTGGGCGGACCACGATGGCCCACCAGCTCTGCGTCCAGTCACTTCTCCCCGACAACGCAGGCGGTCTCGGAGGGGACTCAGCCTACATCGACACGCGAGGGAAGTTCGATCCGGACAGAGTTACAGAGATCATCGAGGGGCTCGACACGGATCGGCGAGAAGCTCTGGGCGCCCGGTTTGAGATTCCACCTGGTGACGTAGAGAATCTCGCTGAAAAGGCCCTCAATCATATCCACATCGAGCGGCCAACGACCACTAATGAGCAACTGCTCACAACGGAGGAGCTCTCCAATCTGGCAGATAGGGTTGAATCAGCCGGGTCAGAGTTGCGATTGGTGATTGTCGACTCACTAACTATTAATTTCCGTGCAGAATATCAGGGGAGAGGCGAGCTTGCCGAGCGTCAACAAAAGCTAAACTCGTATCTCCACGACTTGCGGCGGTTCGGTGATATGAAGAACGCTGCCGTGGTGGTTACGAACGCGACTAATTCCTCAGGAGAATCCTACGGAGGAGCAATCGTCGACCACTCGGTTCCGTTCCGCCTCCAGATCCAGAAGACCTCGGGCGAGAAGCGTCGTATCAAGCTCGTCGATGCACCGAACCTCAAGCATGGGGAAGTAGGGGCCTACATCGAACAAGGGCAATTCACCCCGGAGTAATTTGCTAGAGGTAGATTGTGGCTCGCTCGAAACAGCACGATCAGCTGAATCGGAGTATGGGGTTCGATTGAACGTACCGCTGATTCGGATCACAGACGGACAGATCGATACTCCAACGGTGGTATTTTCGTAGCTGCGTATCACTTCCAAGTATGACCCATCAGCGGATTCTCGCCTGTGGCGACAATCACGGGGATACAGAATCACTCGAGAAACTTGTTGAGGCCACCGAAGGTGAGGAATTCGACTTCATCATCCATACAGGCGACATCACGAACGCCTACAAGACTGATCTCGAGACAGGGGTCGACCAACTCCAGGCTGTGGAACCGTATTTCGAGACATTAGCGGAACGCGGAACTCTCGTCTACATCTACGGAAACAGAGATAAGGAACGGGCCTTCGGCGGATCACCGACACACGTCTCAGAAGAATACGAACTGAGTGTCGGTCATCGTCTCCAGGCTGGCGGTGAACTAACGGTCGATGGACAGCGGTTTACAGCGGACCCAGCCGATGCTGGCCCCGAAGATATCCTCCTCACTCACGGCATCTCTCAGGAGGCATTCTTCCAATCATCGGCAAACGCCTACTTTTGCGGTGATACACACCGAGCACGGCAGTTCAAAACCGCACTCAATACCGGATATCTACACAACGATAAGGGGTTCAACGGCGCCTACTTCACCGCCACCCTCGACGATGAATTGGAGGTAGCCGTTCACGGACTCGACGAACAGTGGAAGGGGTTTGTCTGCCCGGATCACCAGTGGTACGGCCGGCAGTTCACTCCTGAAAAGTTCGGCTGCGGCCTCTGTAAATTTGGCCCCACCCGCCAATTCATGGGTATGGCTTCACTTGCGTTCCGAGAAACAGCTGACGGCGAGACATCGAACGCAACTGCGTCTGTACGGGAATTAGTCTCGGCAGCAAGAGAGATATTTATTGACTCAGACCAGCTCGCCGAGCAGTTCGAACAGTATCTCAACGAACTAGCAGCACGCGAAACCGCTGGGCCAACGGACCCGCTTGCACCAGTAGACGACGATACGAACCGACTAAGAACGCTGTGAAGGCGTAGAGGATCCAATTGGGACAGGTCAGTAGCCCGATTTTATAACTCCTGACCGTCTTTTCCGGCCTAATGTCAGAATCACCCTATCCAGGGGGTTTCCATATGCGAGGGTGGAACATCGAGATTACTGACACCCAGTCTCAAAATGTGCTCGAGGCGTGGCTACACCTCCTCGATAATCAAGATTCGTACACCAACGAACGAATCGACCTCCTTGATGCTATTGATGAGCTGAAACCGGCTGTTAGAGACGAAGACTCGGGAAATATTGAAAAATTCCAGGAGGATTTGAAGGAGGTACTTGAGGGTGCCTCCATTTCCCTCTTCGAACCTGTGCGGTCAGCAATCAACCCAGTGCTTGTTGATTTCGCTAATGTCGAAACCAGTCGAGACGAGATCCAGGATCTCCTCTGGGAGAATACTGAGATCGATCTTGACGGACTCCGTCAAGATGCCGCTGACGCAGATATCGAAGTGAATGCAGGGCAATTCAAGGGCCGAATCGGAGATGTCGTTGCAGAGGAAGCTGATGAGATTGCCTCCTCCTCGTACGATTTCGAAGCACTACTAGAGGGACTCGAAACAGCACAGGAATACCTCGAATCGCAGTCGTTCATCCAGCGCTATCGGGATGCTCATTCCAGGGTTCTGGAGGACTATCTCGAAGGAAAATCACCAGCGACCGATTTTCTATTGCGTGAAACGATAGAGCGCTTGTTCGCGGAGCTGTACGTGGACGAATGGCGGGAGGATGGGCTGGAAAAAGCGATCAAATCGTTTGCTAAGGAGGAGTCATTAGCAGCCCGAACCAGCGATCTGAAAGAGATTCTCCGAGGTGAAGAGCCTGAAACGGTTTGCTATGTCCCAATCGAGAATGTCCAGTTAGGGGGGATGACACCGTTAGAGGTCGGGGAAATGGATCTCTATGAACCATCTTCAGACGATTGTGACATCTTTGACCGGCTTCACGAGAGCACAGCAATCTTCGAAGATCAGCTTCGAGAGAACTCAGACATTATTGCGGAACTCAAAGTACGACTCCCGATTAGCTCAGTCGGACGGCGACGAGTAGAAGCAGAGATAAATCGGGTGATTGATGTTCTGAACTTCGGGAAAACTCGAAATCTCATCGAAATGCCGTTTGATGGCCGGTATACAATTCTCTGTGAAACGGGGGACGGTGAGGTGATTGACTTCCACAGATCACTCTCATCGAGATTTGACGCCGATTTTATGCATACTGATTCCCCCGAGACAGTCACAAAACGGATCGACCTCTTCGACCGCTATTTACAGGGTACTCCGGAAACAGAACTCGAGAAGGCGATTGACAAGAGTGTTCGATGGTATGGGTATGCTGCCCAGAGTACTCACCCTGAAGAGCGATTCCTGAAGTACGTGATCGCGCTTGAATCACTTCTTGTGAAAGATATTACTGAGAGCAAGGCCAATACGATTGCTCACCGGGCTGTACAAATCCTCCAGGTTCACGAGGACTACCGCGGGTGGGAGTACACAATCTTCGACGAGATGTACGCTATACGAAGCCGAATCGTACATCAGGGTGTTCGGAATCTACCTGAGTTCGAATACCAGCTGGATCGGCTTCGGCAGCGGACCCGACAGGTAATCTCCGCAGTCACCTACCGTGTAGATGACTGCAACTCTATCGACGAAGTCGTCGAAACGATTCAAGCCGAGGAGGAGCAATTAAAGCAGGAGAAGACCGACAGGTCACCGATCGCAGTTGGGGAGTCTTTCGAGACAGAAGCGACATTGCAAACCCCTGACGGACGTACGATTGGCACTGTCGAGTTAGAAGCCGAGTTCTATGATGATGGACGATACGTGTACTATGAAGGAGAGATTCACTCGTTAGAACACGGTGACCAAGCGAAGATTCAGGGGACAGACGATTACGAACTTTCCTTTGAACTTGATGGGACCGAGTACGTCGGCTTGGACGTGAGCTTCCCCGAGAATTCGGCGTTTGAATTAGTGGTGGACCCCACCTATCCATTCAAAATCCGGTGGTACGATATCCAAGAATCCGATTAACGTACCCTCATCGGTCGATTTCTTCCAGAGCTTCCGTGGCGACATCGCCCAATTCCCCGGCCTCAATATGTGAGTAGCGCTCTCGGACCATCTCTTCGGAGTTATCGAGATACCGGGCTGCCACCGTGTACCCAAACGCACGGACAAGTACCTCCCCCATCCCACGTCGACCACCGTGTGGAGCAAGATAATCGTGTTTCGGATGGTCGATGTCGATATCTGAGGTCTCCGAGAGCCGTTGGAGAATCGACCGTGCGCCGTCCGTCGTGATCGACGGCGGCCGAATGTCCTCATCGAGCGCCAGCAGCAGGTCGCGAGCGTACTCCGCTCGGCGTTCAGCGATTGCTTCTGGGCGTTCCCCTCGTTCGGCTAGCTCTTCCCGGACGAGCTCTGCGAGCGTCCGTTGGTCGAACGTCGGAAACACCGGCCAGCGCTCCGTCGGCGGATCCATCAGCTGGCGATAGCTCCGGAGCGGCGAGATCACCGGGTCGGGAAGACTGGCGGCGTCCCACTGCTGTTTCTTCCGGTAGACGTCCATACTCCCGTCGTCAAGGGAGATGTCCTCCCAGCGAACACCGCGTCGGCGCGGGTCATTCGGGTCCCGGAGGAGTTCGCCGACGCGGACGGCGGTGTACGCGAGGACGAACACCAGCGCCCGGTCACGAGCCGCCTTCAGCGCCGCGTAGCGTCTTCGCTGCTTGTCGAGGGGGTCAGTATCCTCCGGAAGTATCGTGTACGCCTCGACGGCGTCGCGGGCCCGTTCGTCGACGTGGCGGGTGAGGGCGTGGCGCTGTTCAGACGTCCAGGCCTGCTGGTCGCCGGGCTTGCGGCCGTCGTCCTCCGGCAGCGGCGCCATCGCACTGGCCCGCTGCGCGTAATGCGCCTCGAGATATCCCTCGTTGACGCACCAGCCACACCAGGCAGAGATATAGCGGTAATAGGTTTGTACTGTGTTCTGCTTGAGTCCCCGATCTCCACCGAGATGTCGGGCGTACTCCCGGAACACGCGTTCGTCGAGATCGTCGAAGGTCGGCTCGCGGTCGACGTCGTCGGGGACGATCCCGGTCCAGTCGTCGGCGCCGCGGTCGCCGGCGGCCCACTCGGCGAACCGTTCGAGCTCGCGTGCAGCGTTACGTCGATAGTTCCCACCGTCGCCGCCGCGGCCTTTCCCCTTGTCTTGGAGGTAGCGCTCGAAGCTATCGTCGAGCGGCGTCGAAGGCGCTCGGTCAGGCATTCACCGGCCCTCCACCGTCCTGCGGGCCCGGTCTCGGTGCCTCTACCCCGGGGGAAGCGCCGTCGTGAGGCGATTGCAGCATTCGTGCTTCACCGACGGCGGCGGGGTACTTCAAAGTGGTCGTGATTACCGAGATAATCAGGACCACATTCTGTATTCGGCCCATCGGGAGAATTCGAGGAACTGAAGTCTCTTAGCGCCGGAATTCCGTACTACAGGAAAATGTATATCGTATATCGCTATACAAAATCTCGGTCCGTTCTGCGCGAGGTCATTCGTCTCCGAGTTCCGAAAGCCGAGCCTGAATTTCCTCAGAATCCGCATCAGAAAGCGCCTCAATACCGAACTGGACGAGTAGCGGGTAGAAGTGACGGTTCTTCTTGAACTCGTCCTGGCCCGCCTTGCGGAGCTTCAGCTGGGATTCGAGGTAAGTGTCCTCCATCTCGTCGAGGACATCGTCGGGAATGTAGATCGTCCGCCCGTTCCACTCGTCCTTGATGTTCGTCTTCGTTTTGCTCGTTTCGTTCGTTTCACTCGTTGAAGTCGATTCGGTCGTTTCGGTCGATGAACTGGTTTCCACCGTTTCACTCACCTCGCTCGTTTCGCTGGAATCAGCCTCGTCGTCCTCCTCTTCGTAGTTGCCCTCGATGCCGGAAGCATCACCCCAGCCGTCGGTCATGCTTCCACCTCCTCAGGCGCAGTCTTCTCAAACGTCTCGTCGAAAAGGTCCGCGATCTCGTTGAACAAATCGCGTGCATCCTCGACGCGCTGGTTCTCCTTGCCGAAGCCGAAGACGGACACACCCTCGCCAATCGACTGAGAGAGGTCGGTCCGCTTCGGGATCTCGAACACTGGGAGGGAGTACGCCGACTTGATCTCCTCGATAGTGTCACGGTGCTCGGCGTTCTGCTCGACACGGTTACAGACGATGGCGAGCCGATTGATGTCTCCGTACGCCTGTTCGAGGGAGCTCAGCTGCTTCGCGAAAATCTGGAGGCTGTTGGCGTTGAGCTTCTCGGGAATGACGGGGATGACGACGTTGCCGGTCGCGACCAGGGCGTTGTCGGTGAGGACGTTCAGGGATGGCGGCGTGTCGACGATGATGTAGTCGTAGTCCTTGTCGAGCTCGTCGAGAGTCATCTCCAACCGCTCGCGACTCTTCGGCGCCTCAAGCAGCGTCTGGATGTTCTTGTTGTTCGCGAGTTTCTCGCTGGCGGGAAGGATGTCGAATTCCTCGTGCTCGACGATGATGTCGTTCACCGACTCCATCTGGTCGAAGTCGAGGACGTCGAACAGCGTCGTACGGTCGGTATCGTAGTACAGATCGTTGTAGCCAAGCGAGCAGGTGAGCCCTCCGTGGTAGTCGATGTCGACCAGGAGGACGTCGTGGCCTCGGGCAGCGAGTGCGCCGCCAGTATGAATGACGTCGGTTGTCTTCCCCGCGCCTCCCTTCTGATTCGCCACCGTGATTCGTGCGGTGTTGGTGTCGGTCATTATCTTCGTTTCTCTCGTTGTGTTCGTTTCGTTCGTTTTTCTCGTTTAGTTCGGTGCGTTCGGTGAGGGTGTTTCACTCGGTGAGAGGATTACTACGATGTTAAAACCAACTGTTCGTTTCGCTCGTGGAACTAATTGCGTTCATTTCTATCACTCAATTCGTTCCGTTCGTTTTGTTCGTTTCTGCTAAAGGCCAACCAGAGACAAACCAGTTCGTTTGGAGAATTCAATTCATCAATCTCGTTTACTTCATTCCATTCATTCTATTCATTTCGTTCGTTCCTTTCGTTACGGCAAAGGAGGTCGACACCTTCTGTGAGGATGGCGAAGCTGGATAGGATAGTCAGCTGAGAAGGCTTCAACAGGTACTCGCAAAACCGACTTCTCAGAGGGGGTTAAAGCGATCGGACGGACAGACGTTTCTCAAACTCTTGGTCCGTCTTCTCTCGAATTTCGTGGCGTACCTCATCTTGGTCGGATTCAATCCCGAACTCGTCCTCAAACGAATCGAACCCAAGTGTCGACAGAATATCCAAGAGGAGCTCGATTCGTCGATCCTGCAGAGTCTCGTAGGTCCAGAAGGAGTTGAAATACGCCACTACATCGGCGTCCACATTCGAAACATCACCGCCATCGTGCTGCTCACGGAGTTTGTCGAGGGAGTCGCGATCGACGTTGCCGTATTCGGCCGTGAAATACCGATTGGGGTAGATACTGGCGAAACCGTCGATCTCGGAGTAGTACTGCGTCATCTTCTCGGCGAGTGGCCGATTACTCGCCCCGATATTATCGGTGTCACGGAGCAGGAGGAAGTTCCCGATATCGTCGATGAACCCCTGCGTGATGAACTCCGAGATATTGTCTTTCAGTCGCTCCTCCTCTTCGTCGAGATCAGAGCGCTGCACCAGCTCAATATAGCGTTCGATCTCTGACGCGATCTCGATGTCCGGCTCCGAGTCGAGTTTGAAAAACTCCCGAAGCCACGTCGGGTCTTCCGGGTCGCTGACGGGAGTCTGCGGGAGGACGTGTTCGAGATGGATGTTCCCCATGTTCAGGTCTCGCTCGACGGCACGACTACTGTCGTCGAAGTGATCCTGGGCGATCTTCCCGAAGAGCAGTCGCGCCGTTCCGGTACTCCAGGACTGCGTCTGAACGACCGTATCGACGAACCGGTCGCCGAACAGCGTCGGCGTAGAGGAACGCATCTCGGTGATGAGGTACTCTCGAGAAGCCTCGTATACACTATCTGGAGTGGCGTCGGCAGTTGGTGCGAGGTTGAACTCCTCGACGGCCTTGATGAAGACCTCGCGGAAAATACTCGGTCGTTCAGAGATGAGGAGGCGTCGCAGGTTGAGTTTCTCGATGGTCTCCAATACGCGGTAGAACTGTGCAGCATCCCGTTCCGATTCAGGATTGGTGTGATAGTAGAGCGCCAGGACGAATGGCCGCCACTGGTCCATCTGTTGGTTATTGAGGCGAACAAGGATTTCCCGACACTGCTCTCGGTGACTGGCTAACTCAAGATCGTCAGCGGCGAGCTCCGTGGTTGTGATATCTTGGTAGTAGTCGACGAGGTCGTGCGCGTAGTCGAGGAAGGCTTTTGCTTCATCGAGATTCCGAAGGCGCGGGACGACATCCGAGTCGATGTTCCGAGTATCGAAAGCGTTGGTCAATTCGGCGCTGGCGTCACCAATCCTGTCGATGCCATCGTCGACGATACTCAGATAGATCGAGAGGTAGTCATCGATGGCGTCACCGTCGGTCGCGAACGCCACCACGATGTCCTCCCACTTGTCTACGTACTCGTCTTTCACGTCGGTATCGAAGAACGCGTTCACGACCGCCGCCCGGATACGGTCGATCTTCGTCAGATCGACGCCGCGGTCGTTCAAAATCTCGAAGATCTGCATCCGGAAATCCGACTCCGCCTCTCGAATCAGGTACTCCCCGACGTGGTAGGAGTTGTAGACGTAGTTGAGGATGTTCACGAGCGCTCGCACCGTCTCGTCCGGTGTCTCGGCGTCGGCAACGACGCTGCTGATCTTCTCGTCGTAGAACTCGTAGGCCTTCAACAACCGCCGATGCGAGCGGTACAGTTTGAAGAACGCCCCTGAGGAAAGCGAGTCAGTATCTAAGTCCGCGAGTTCATCGTCCGTGGTGCCGAACCGGTCCAGACATTCCGAGACTTGCACTGCGTCGCTGTTGTTCCCGTGAATGCTGAAGTCGGCTTCATTCTTGAGATAGTCCACCTGGGCGGATGGCCCCATCATGAGGGCTTTGAAAAATTCAGCGTCGTGTTTGTTCAGCGTGAGCCGGGGCTCACGTTTGCCGAACATCTCCTCCACATAGAGGATATCGGTGATTCGCCCGATCCCGTAGTCCCGAAACTCCGCCAGAGTATCGTCCTCGATAGAAGCTGGGTCGACGTCCTCGAGGTGCTCCATAAGGACGCGCAACAGCAGGTGCGTCGTCGTCAGCCGTTGTTGGCCGTCGATGACCTCGTACACCTGTTTGTCGTCGTTGACCGCGAAGTACATCGAGCTGAAGAACACGTCCGACACTTCGCGTCGGTCAGCGACCAGGTCGGCATTCACGAACTGCTCGATGTCCGACCAATACTGTTCGTGGTGGATGTTCTTCCACGAGTACAGTCGCTGGTACTCTGGTACGTTGAACTTCTGATCGGTGAGAACCTCCCCCAGAGTCCGTTTCTCCATCTCGAAATTCTCGGCCGTAATCGGCCGAACTACTTTCCCATCACCGACATTCCGGGTATCGAGATCTCTGCCATCGTAGTCGATGTACTTATCATACAAATCGTCAGCCTCGTCCGACATTATTGACTGCTGTTTGTAGTCCGTCCATTTACCGTTGTGGGCGGGTTTCCGGGCCGAGTCAGGTCACCCCAGAAGGTTAGCCAGTTCGTGGAGACTCTCTTTGAGATTACGCTGGAACTCGGTAGAGACGGTAATGAACTCGCCATCGTCGCTGTGTTCCTTGTACTTTCCCAACGATAGAGCGAGCTCCCCGCTTGGGGTTGCAACGAGCTTGAAGATAACCGAAGTGCTCTGTAAGCCGGTTTCCAGCCACGCCTTTTCGATATCTGCCCATTCGCCAGCGGAGGTATCTGCTGAATCAACCTCGTAAGCCAAGCTGTGAACCTTCCCCCGATTCCGGGAGTGCTCAGTCTGAACTGGAGCGAGAACGTGTTCAGTACCGCGGACCTGCTTCCCGAGCTGAAGCATCGTCCGCCCGTCAGGCGTCTCGGTGAGTTTGAACCACTTCTGGTACGGGTCATACGAGGCACTCAACCACCAGAATCCGAGATCGTTCCAGTCCGATTGCCCTCCCTGATCGAACTTCCCGTACTCCCATGCTCGACGAAGACCCTCGCTGTGTTCAGCTAGATATTCTCGCGGGAGGACGACGTCTATCGAGGGATTGGCTGGCTTTGGTTGTCGGAGCCAGTGGATGACGCCGTGATACCCGTCGCTGAAGTCGTGTTGGACCGCGTGAGGCCAGGTCGGGAGAATGCCAGAGAGATCGACGTTGAATCCGGAGAAGTCCTCTTCTGCCAACCAGAGGATGCTGTACCCTGCAGCGAGATACTCAGCGGTTACTGCGTCGATATCCTTGTCCTCGTGTTTGTGCTGTACTTCGACGCCGATGCCACGGCCCTCAGGGAACTGAGGCTGTGGAAACTCAACGAGAATATCGGCACGCCGGTCACCCAGCTGCTGTTCTAGTCCTATTGTAGCGTCGGGATACTCGGTCGTGAGCTTCGAATACGCGATCGACTTCATCCGCAAATGAGGTGGAGATTCACCGCCACAGTCCGTCTCCTCTTCAGCAGCGTGGTAGAAATGCCGCGCGACGAACGATCCCTTCCGGCGATGGGAGTCGCGAATTTTCAATTGATCGCCGCACTTCGGGCACTCGAGGAGATCCCCTTTCTGTACCTGATTCGGGATGACCTCGGTACCGTCGTGGAGGGCCAAGAACGGCATACTAGTTGTCGCAGTTTAGCAGTCCACCTATAGAATAATACCCCTGTTGTGCCCCTCGCTTGAGAAGTACATCTATTTAATCCGAGAGTCAGTCAGCCATCAGTAAGAATGGTGTCAGTCTCACTTCTCGAATTTGCCAGCACCAATCGACCCATCTACTTCAAACCAGAAACCGACATAGAGGTATTTGACGATGACGAGGAAGAGTGGAATCCGCTGTTCAAATCCTCATACTCCCTCTCAGCACTCATTGAAGCGCTCAAAGCGAACAGAATAGAAGCTAGGAACGTCCGCTTCGAGGACTCGGTCGCCCAGGAGTATCTTCACCACCTCAAGGAAACAGGGATTGATGACCAGCTGCATCACGAGGACCTAATGAATCGTGACCGGCTCGTGGCGTTTGCTGACGCAGGATACACAACGGTCGACGACTTCCTGGGGACAGCGGATCCGATTGATATCTCAAAAGATACCGGTGTGGACCGCGATGTCGTCTCCAGTATCGCGACGAACCATCTCGATGGCTTCTCGTCGGGGAGTGCATTCGGTGATACAGGCCCGCTACAGCAACTGAATCCAAAGGACTCGTTCACTGGATGGGACCTCGTGGAGGCGTCCTCAAACCGGATTCGATGGGTTTCGGCCGGGCGATTCAACCTTACCATCAGTCCGGCGCCGGATGGGAGTACTACAATCGCGTGCAACGCACCAGAAGCAGAGCGGAACGCCTGGTATCGAAAAGGCCGTTCAATCGAAGCGGGACCTGATGAGTCGTTAACCCCCGAGGAAGCCCTTGAACAGTCTCACGCGTGGTTGAAAGCGCATCAGCTGGAATACGAGGACGATCTCGCCGAACTCCCCCGAATTGGGGCGGCGACCAAGGATTATCTAGCGCTCGAATACGGGATCACATCGCGAGAGGAACTCCGAACATTTGCAGAGGACCAACCCAATGAGTTCGACGACATCTTTGGCTCTCCTGGAAGTGACCTCAGAGAAGCACTAGAACGGTAACCCGGCCACCGCACACCCTTCCGCCGCCTATCGAGAGCAGATGTCACAAGAGAGACGCAGCAATCTGGAGCAAGAAGCCGAATAAGAGGAGAGAACTGCCAGCCCGAAGATACCACTCGCGGGCCCGCTGTTCAAGCTGGTGAACGTGGCGTTCGATATACCGATCGACGAGTGTTCGAGAAATTCGTCCGTCGCGAGCGTGAATAGAATCCCCATCGGTGTGATATCGAACTTCGACAGCGTCGGGCTCGTCCTCCAGGCTTACGACGACGATCTCCTTTATCGGGCCATGTACCTCGACTCGCCCGTCGAGTGCCTCACACACGGCCTCAAATCCAGAATCATCCGAGGTCAGTATCCCTTCGCTCAGGAGAGTTACCCGGCCCTGTTCGATTTGTTGGATTTCATCCTCAGGTGTTTTGTATGCCCGAAATTGTTCGAACTCAGGAAGGACAACCATCAGGGCACCAGCAGCATCCAGGCCCAAGCCTACGGTAGCAAGCGTTTCTATCCCGACCATTTGGTGAGGATGGTCGTTGCCCGAAGTTCGTTTTACCGGAACTGATTCAAATTATTGGCGGGCCCTTGAGGAGTCTGCTATGAGTTTCCATACGGATTTTATAATCGCCCTCGAAACACCGCGAGTATGTATATCGCTTCGTTGACGGAGCCTGGAAACCGACACCATAATCGGACAAATCATCTGGTGTTCGTCTTGCTAAACGCCGAGTCACACGGACTAACGCGGATTCAGCCGGAACCTTATACCTGCGAGTGCGGTGAAACGTTGACTGCCGAGGTACTCGACAAAGGGGATGAGTCGAAGTCATCCTGGCCGAACTGCAAATCATGGCGTGATGGTGGTCGAAAGAAGTGCCCCGCCTGTGACGAATATCCCTCCATCGGTCGCGATCAGCACATCCGCGCACGAGGGTACGAACCGACACCGAAAGACGACATCAAGAACGTCACACAACATCAGCGGGAAGAAGCACTCGAAGAACACGATGGGCAGTGCATCGCGTGCAGTAACGACGCGGAGTATGTGAAACGGATGGTACCGCCGAGGTACGGCGGCTCTCGGGAGCTGAAAAACCTCGCCCCGCTCTGCGATCATCACTACGAAGATTTTGGCCACATGTTTGCCGACCTACTTCAGCCGGCGGAATGGTACCAGATTCATAGCATTTCGTGGCGTGAGGTAGCCGAATCGATGCGAGACCAGTATGCCGACCAAGGAGCTGGCTCCTTCGTCGAGACGTTGGACGAACTTCTTGATCGCGGGCAGCCTGAGAACCCCTATCCATATATTGATGGCTGAGGTCTTCTATCTGGGCTAAAGCATTAGTGCAGTAGTTCTACTCTGGAAGGACAGTATCACCCCCCGAGAACTTCATCAACGGATGGAACCAATTCAGACTGATAGCCAGCAGACGTAAGGAACTCCTGGATGTGCTCATACTCCTGCTCTCCTTCTGGAGAGTTTGACAGGAGTAGTTCTTCGATCACCTGCTCTCCGTCATCGCAAAGAGCTACAGATTGGGCGAGAGGAGTGTCCTCAAGTGGATCTCGTCGCTCATTAATCAGGATCGGCTGCCACCCGCCCTGATACTGGTATCGGTAGAGGGTGATAGTGCGGACGGTATCTTCGTCGACGAAAAAGCTCGTTTGCTCGCGTTCGCTTGCAACCGCGATCTTCCCGCTGTCGAGATCCGCAGCAAAGTCCTCGAAATTGTGGAACTCAGCAGGAACCGGCCCATCGACGACGTGA
>NZ_JBQWLT010000012.1:0-79251 GCF_052545375.1 Halobellus sp. GM3
CCGTAGTTGTCCGTGAACCCACTGATGACCCCGCGAATGAATTGGGTTCGCTCCTCGGTGAGCACGCCACGCCGATACTTCGTGGTGAGTATCAGGTGGTAGTGCAGAGAGTACGTAGAATGCGCCCCCGAATCGAGGTCGTATTCCATTGGGTTCGAACTATTGTACGTCACCCCAATGAAAAAACATTGCGACTGCGTGGGGCTGTGGGCCTGCAACCATATCGCTGTATGAACAGATGATGACGGTGCTGTATCCCCACCCTACTCCGCTCCCTTCGGTCGCTCCGTTGAGTGGGGGCTTAGCGCCTGTGAACAGCTAAAACAACACTTGGACGCCAAATACGGATCAAGGGGTACCGGCGGCTTGGCACCGCCAGCAGTCCACCACGCCGATGTTGTGGGGCTACCTGTGCCCGAAAGGTCGGTAGTCCGCGCCGATTGGACTGTGAACTTGCCACCTCCACTGTTCGGGATTCCGCCGT
Source organism: Halobellus sp. GM3 (assembly GCF_052545375.1). NCBI lineage: Archaea > Methanobacteriati > Methanobacteriota > Halobacteria > Halobacteriales > Haloferacaceae > Halobellus > Halobellus sp. GM3. Next base: position 485 of record NZ_JBQWLT010000012.1, read on the forward strand.
GTGAACGCGGAGGAGGATGTCGATCGACTTGGTCAGGTTGCTCTTCGAGGAGACCGTCATATGTAGGCGATTCATTTATACTAGGTTTATTCATCTTACTTCGTATGCCTGTTAAGCATAATATATTAGATTATTTATACAAATTATTATTAGTAATTGGGGAGAATTTTAATTGGTCGACACGATCTGCCTGTAGTCAGTGGGGTTATACTGCGGTCAGTGTGACACAGTCGGATTCCCGTCGAAATTGGTTGTCTCAGCCGGCTGTCAGTGGAGTGAGACAATGAGACACAGTCGGAGAAATCGATTCCTCACGCTCGCGATGGTGGTCCTCATTGTGGGGTCGGCAGTCGGTGGGTTCGTTGCCACGGTCGGGACCGTTGCGGCCGCAGGAGCGGTGAGTTACGAGGACCCATCGGTGACGCCGTCGACGCTGTATGCAGGCAGTGCTAACGGGACGATTACGGTGAACAACACCGGCGGATCGGCGGCCGAGTATGCGGTTTCGTTGAGCGTTGACGGGACAGTCGTTGAATGGAGGAACGGAACCATCGCCAGCGGTGAGCAGCGGACAGTCACGATTCTGAAGACGCTCTGGGATACTGGTGATCACACGGTCACTATCGCAGGAGGAGGCCAAACTGTGAGTCAGACGGTGACCGTCAAGACAGCAAATGCCAAATACCACGGTGGAGCAGACAATCGCGGGTACTACCCGAACCAGTCGGGACCTGCCAATCAGCCAGAGGAACTCTGGAACATCACCGACGGCACACCGCTGGTAATGCAGCCGACAGTCGTTGGTGACACGCTGTATGTCGCCTTCCACAACGTGGCAAACTCTATGCGGTCGACCCGAAGACTGGCGCAGAGAAGTGGAACGCCACACCGGGTGGCACAGATGGGTCGACATGGACAACGCCCGCCTACGCCAATGGCGTGCTCTATCTTGGAACCAACGACTACAAACTCCACGCAATAAACGCGACCGACGGAACTGAGATATGGAACTACTCGACACAGACCAACGTCCGGTCGGCACCGGCAGTCGTCGACGGCGTCGTCTACTTCGGTAGCAACGACGGCAATATGACTGCAGTTAACGCGACCACCGGTGAGGAGCTGTGGCATCACACGCTCTACCAGCCCGTTCTCGTCGAGTCGAATCCCGCGGTTGTCGATGGCGTCGTCTACTTCGGAGCTGACGACGACAACGTCACCGCGCTCAATGCGACCACCGGAGCCAAGATATGGAACTACACGTTGCCCGATGAGAGCCAGTCTGACCCGACGGTCGTCGATGACACCGTCTTTATCGGAAGCGATAGTACATCAGGCTCAACGTGGGGGACCGGCTATGTCTACGCGCTGAACGCGACCGACGGCACCGAGCGATGGAACTACACCGTGACCGGGGACGTTGATTCCGGCCAAGTATATGCAGACGGCACCCTGTACGCAGGAAGTCGTGGTGGTGACCTCGTCGCGCTGAACGCAACCGACGGGGAGGAAATCTGGAACGTCACGGGATCTGATTTCCGCAGTGCACCGGTTGTGGCCGGTGAGACACTGTATATTTCTGATTTCGGAAACGATGCGGTTTACGCATTCAACGCGACAACCGGAACCGAACGGTGGCAGTACACCTCACCGACAGCGACCCTCTACCCGACGCCGTTGGCGTGGAATGGCATGCTCTACTACGGCTCAAGGAGTAAATTTCACGCGCTCGAACAGCCCGGACCGGCTCTTTCGAGTCTGAGTGCAACAAATCCGTCTGGCCAAAACGTCGAGGTCTCGTTCAGCTCGGATATCCAACTCGTGAACATCTCGGTATCGATCAGCGGAGCTGAATCAGGGACGCTCACTGAAGACGAGTTCACTGAAACTGGCTCCGCTGGAAGTTATACCTATACTGCTACGTACGCAGGCGGGACTGATGGGACGTACACTGCGACGATCGATACTGCTGAGGACAGCGATTCGAAAGATGGCGCGAGCGGTCAGTCCGACAGCGTCGACATTGACACGGTCGCACCGACGATCTCGAAATTCTTGGTGGCGAACCAATCGGTACAGAACGTCTCGGTTGCGTTCAATGCGAGCGAAACACTGGACGAGATCACAGTCACGATCAGTGGTGCAGAGACAGCAACACTGGATAAAACCAACTTCACCGAAGTCGGTAGCGGCCCCTACAACTATACTGCGATCTACAACGGGAGCAGTGACGGGAGCTACACCGCCACACTGAATGCGGCCAACGATTCGGCAGGCAACAACGGTGCGGGCGGTGAATCCGGAACGGTAAGTTTCGACACGACCGCGCCGACGATCTCGGAGTTCACAGCGACAAACCCATCGAGTCAAAACGTCTCGGTGTCGTTCAACGCCAGCGAACAGTTGAGTGAGATATCCGTCTCGGTCAGCGGTCAAGAGACCGGAACGCTCACCACGGACGACTTCAGCGAACTGGACAATGGAGACGGAACATACGAGTACAACACACAGTACGTCGGCAGCAGTGACGGAAGTTATACAGCGACCCTCAACACAGCCAATGATTCGGTCGGGTACAACGGTTCGAACGGTCAATCCGACAGCGTGACTGTCGACACGGTCGCACCGACGATCTCGAAATTCTTGGTGGCGAACCAATCGGTACAGAACGTCTCGGTTGCGTTCAATGCGAGCGAAACACTGGACGAGATCACTGTCACGATCAGTGGTGCAGAGACAGCAACACTGGACAAAGCCAATTTCACCGAAGTCGGTAGCGGCCCCTACAACTATACTGCGATCTACAACGGGAGCAGTGACGGGAGCTACACCGCCACACTGAATGCGGCCAACGATTCGGCAGGCAACAACGGTGCGGGCGGTGAATCCGGAACGGTAAGTTTCGACACGACTGCGCCGACGATCTCGAAGTTCACGGCAACAAACCCATCGGGTCAAAACGTCACAGTGTCGTTCAATTCGACCGAAACACTGTCTTCGATAAACGTCACAATTAGTGGAGCAGAGGCGGCAACACTTACTGAAGCACAGTTTAAGCAACTGGATAACGGTGATGGTACTTACCAGTACGGCATACAATACCTTGGGAGCAGTGATGGTACCTACACGGCCACGCTCAACACAGCCACTGATTCTGCTGGCAACGACGGTGCGAGCGGCGAGACCGACAGTATAACCGTCGACACAGTCGCGCCGACGATCTCGACGTTCTCGGCGACGAACGCCACCGGACAGAATGTCACGGTGTCGTTCAACGCGAGCGAACAACTGAGCACGATCTCCGTGAGCCTCAATGGCCCGGAATCAGCACTGCTCGATGCGTCGAACTTCACTGAAACCGGCAGCGGTCCCTACAACTACACCGCCACCTACAACGGGAGCAGCGACGGACGCTACACGGCGACCCTCTACACCGCCAGCGATGCGAACGACAACAACGGGGCGAACAGCGAATCCGACAGTGTCGCCATCGGGACCGCGGTCGTCTCCTCGTCGCTCGAACACCTGTCGGGCACGAAACCCGATATGTCAAACGTCACGCTCGATGCCCGGTTCTCCGGTGGTCTTCTGCAGGTCCAAGCCAAGAACGCGAGCGCTAACACCAGCGACACCAACACCGAACCGGATTACGAACTCGCCGGACTCGGGGCCGACAGCAGTACGCGCATCCGAATGAACGTCACCGTTCAGAACTTCACGCCGCGCGTGCTGATCGGCAGCGCCCACGACGCCAACTGGACACGGACGGACAACGGCGACAACACGTGGAACCTCTCTATCGAGGGGACACCCGCGGCCGTCGAATCCTACTTCAAGCCCGATGGCTCATCGCCTATTTCGTGGCCCGGTACCTACCAAGCTAACGAGTCGCAGGACGCCGCGCTGACGTTCGCGGTCGACGACCTCAGCGTGATGTCACAGACCCACCGCGAGCGGCTCAACGGCTCGATTATGACGACTGACGCCCAAGAGTTCGGCGCGCCGCAGTACAACGCGACGGGGCCGAACGACAAGGTCGAACTCACGGTCAAAGCGCCCCACTTCACCAACGATGGGACAAACAACACGGGCTTCTTCGAGGCCTTCTTACCGCAGACGCTACTCACCAACTGGGGAGTGAGTGCGAGTGAACTTGCCGGCGAACTCAACGGCCAGAGCCGGGCGACAACCATCGCGCCCGTCTCCGGGGGTGTCCGTGTCGATTTCGGCATCCATTACTCCGAGGGGACAGCCGCGATCACAGTCGATACGACCGCCCCCACGGCCGACGCTGGCAGTGACCAGACCGTAGACGAGGGAATGACCGTCCAGTTTGACGGCTCGAATACGACCGACAACGTGGGTGTGTCGACATACAACTGGACGTTCGGCGACGGCTCAAATACGACCGGTGAGAAACCGAGTCACACCTACGGCTCACCCGGCACCTACACCGTCACGCTGAACGCGTCGGACAGTGCCGGTAACTACGACACCGACACGCTCACCGTGATCGTCGAGGAAGTCTCGTCAGGGTCGTCGGGATCGGGCTCGTCGAGTTCGTCATCGGATGAAGAGCCGGAGATCGAAGAAACGACCGTCACTGTCGACCAGTCGAGCGAGGAAGACGAGGAGACCGGGACCGACGACGCCGAGTCGGACTCGACGACGGAATCGAGTTGGAGTGTCACCGTCTCGAACGCACGGGCCGACCAGTCGGTCGACATCTCTTTCGAGGAGCCAGAAACGGACGAAACGGATGCCACTGACACCGATGACGCTGCAACCGACGATACTGAGTCAGACGAGACGATACAGCCCAACATCAGAGTACCGAGAATTCGGATGAACATCGCGACAGACGGTGATTTCACACTCGATGTAACGACTCGGGAACGCGGCCAGCCAATCGGCACGGACAACGGCGACAGTGAGACGCCCACGGGGACTGACGCCGGTGGCAGCGATACACTGACTGAATCGTCCCAGAGCCAATCAGCCAGTTCGCTCGACGGGCTCTCGGAGGCCGACCGTGAGTTCGCACGCGGAACGGGATCACGGGCGATCGGCGAGGTAACTGTCGACCACAGCATCCCCGACGAGGATATCGAGGACGTGACGTTTACCTTCCGCGTCGGCAAGTCCTACCTCGACAGGAGCGGGGTTAGCGCCGAGTCGGTCGGGCTCTACCGTGACGAGACGGTCCGGTGGAACGCCCTGCCCACCACCCTCGTCGACGAAACTGACTCCGAGTACGTCTTCGAGGCGACTTCACCCGGATTGTCGGTCTTTACGGTCGGGTCGATCCAGCCGCTGTACGAGGTGACTGACAGCCGGGTCAGCAAGACGAGTCTCGCGACCGGCGAGTCGGTCGACGTCACGCTGACGGTGGCCAACCGCGGCGGTGAAGCCGGTAACTACACGGCAGCCCTCACCGCAGACGGGGAGGTCGTGACCTCCGAGACGGTCTTCATCGACGCACAGAGTGACACGACACTCACGCTCTCGCCCGCCTTCGATGCAGCAGGTGACTACAATCTCCGCGTCGGCCAGCAGTCGGTTGGGTCGGTTGCTGTCGGTGGGGGATCGGATGCAGACAGTGGTGGCTCGGATGTAGGGAGTGGCGGCTCGGATGCAGACAGTGACGGCAACGCCCTGATCGTGGTGTTGCTCTTTGCCACCCTCGGTGGAACTGTGGTTGCACTCTGGTACCGACGCCAGTAGCACAGACGCCACCTTCTTGAGACCGTCGAGATGAGCCTCAAACGACACGTACCGTTGGTCGTCACGATTGATCCGGGGGCACTGAAGCGCGCGCGATTCACGATGGTCGAACTCGTCGATACGACGGAGCCAGTCGCCGAATGGGAGACGCTCTGTTCGTTCCGTCTGAAGTAGGTTGGTCCACGGCTACACAACAACCCTCAGTGCGAGTCTGAACGACTGTTTCGACCTTTTGGGATGCTCCGATACCTGTCTAGAGGGCCCCATCAGCATTTTCGAGGTGGAGCCCCCGACCTCAAGGAGCGAACGGAGTGAGCGAGTAGGTCGGGGAGGAAACCGACATGATCCGACACAACCGCCACACTGCGACCGACCGACCCCCAAGTATATAAGTACCGTTACCTATTCTCTGAAACTATGGGCGTGCGTCGAACCGCCGTCGTGAAACTCGCCGTTTCCGACGAGCAACGCGACGCACTCCACCGAACCGCCGAGCAATACCTGTATTGTGCGAACCGAACCGCCGACTACTGTTGGTCCGATACCTCCTACACCGAGTGTAAGACCAACAAGCGAGAGGTTCGTGACGCGCTCTACGCCGAACTTCGAGAGGAGACGGACCTCCAAGCACAACTCGTCCAAGCCGCTATCAAACGCGCTGTCGAAGCCGTCAAAGCGTGTGTCAAACGGTGGAAAAAGGGACAGCGCGTCTCTCAACCGACGTTCACCGCCGAAACGATGGACTACGACACGCGCAGTGCGACCTTCTACCGGAACAAGGTGTCGCTGGCAACTGTTGAGGGCCGGGTCGAACCCTCGTTCGTTCTCCCGGCAGACAGTCCGACGCCCTACGAGCGGTACGTACTCTCCGAGAACTACGAGTTCCGCGAGAGTACGCTTCGGTACGACGCGACCACTGACGAGTTCTACCTCAACATTTCGACGCGGCGGACAGACGGTGACGATGAGGTTTCGGAAGATACCGGGCACTCCGACCAAACGGTCCTCGGTATCGACCTCGGCGTCAACAGCCTCGCTGTGTCCTCAACCGGCACGTTTTGGCAGGGGGACGACTACGACCACTGGTGTCGTGAGTTCGAGAAGCGACGTGGCGAGATGCAACGGCGCGGCACGCAGGCCGCACACAAGGCTCTGCTTCGCCTCGGGAAGCGTGAAGAAGCCTGGCGCAAACAGTACATCCACACGGTTGCCAACGAGATGGTTTCGGAAGCCGTCGAACACGACTGCGACGTGATCGCGTTCGAGGACTTGAGCGATATTCGAGAGCGGCTTCCACAGGCAGAGTGGCACCACGTCTGGGCGTTCCGACGCCTGTTTGAGTACGTCTCCTACAAAGCCCCCGAACAGGGAGTCTCTGTGGAGCAGGTTGAGCCGAGCCACACGTCCCAACGGTGTTCTCGGACGGACTGTGGGTTCACGCACGAGGGCAACCGCCACGGCGAACAGTTCGAGTGCCAGAAGTGTGGGTATGAAGTGAACGCAGATTACAACGCCGCAAAGAATATTGGCGTGCGGTACGCTCGGAAGCGGCAACACACACTCCGCTCCTCGCCCAAGTCGGGGAGCGGAGACGCACAAGTAGACGTGCGTGTGAATGGTGGGATTTTGAACGGTGAGAGTCACCAGCCTATTGCTGGGGACTGATTGCCGGGAGTCCACATCAAAGCCCTACCCTCAAGGACCGAGGCGCGTAGCGCCGAGGGAGTAGGGTGGGGTAGTTTACGACTGCTTTCTATCCCCCGATGGTGGTGAGGGCTGGGTGAACTTCCTGGCCTGCCAAGAAATGAGATCCAGACGAGAAACATCCACCATCAAGGTGGATAGCGACGCGTTGTATCGATGCCTACAACAGACAGCTGAGACAGAACTCTCCGGTATTGAATCAGAAGGCAAAGCTGGTTCTGGCTTCACGATTCGATATGCGGTCCAACGAGGCTCACGGCGCCGAATTCGATACGAGCCTCGACAAACGGGTCCCGGCTGGTGGCGCTTCGAGGATGAATGGAGTGGCTGTGCGTGGCGACCGGTCGGACGTGAGGCACTCGAGGAAATCGAATGTTCGCTGATTCTGGGAGGGACTCTCGATGAGTAAGGATGAAGAGCCAGACGAAACCGAGAATAACGATGAAAAAGAGAACACGGATGCCTACGACGGACTTGGAACAGCGGATGAGCTGCCGCTGTTCCGTGAAAACGATATCTTCTATCTGCTGAGCCAGCATCGCAAGCGCGCGGTCGTCCTCACGGTGGCGATGGCCCCATGGGATCGAGTGCATCTGCGACAACTCGCCGAAGTGGTGAGTCTGCTGGAAGCCGACGCTGACAGACAAACTGTATCAACGAAGACGGTGACGAACACGCGAACGAACCTGAAACGGTCGCATCTCGATGTGCTCGTGAACGCGGGAATCGTCCAGTGGGACGACGATGAAACGGACGTGCTCACGGCCGGGCCGGCGTTCGGCTGTGCGCTCACGACGCTGCTGCTCGGTGGGTATTCGCTCGGAGGAGCGCCCGCGGATGCGTGATCTAGGACTTCTTTTCTCATCTGTCGAGACGTGTACACGTCTCTCGCCGGCCGCGAAAGGTCTTCGTTGCCAAACTCGACTTGACCGGCCACCGGGCCTACGTCATCATCCCCGATGCTGACCGCTCGGTAACGCTGTTCGTTCCACACACGTCCATGGCGCAGAACCCATCGAGTGTCGGCTTCCCTCGACCTCCCGGGATCGGAGTATCAGCCCTCGACACACGAAAATTGCGTCAGTCGAATTCGGGAACGAAATCTTCGACGAGTTCATCAGCGAGTTCGCCACCGGTAAGCCAGGTAATTTGTTCGTCGTCAAACCCGTACTGCGGAATAAGTGACTCCGCTGCTTCGCCGAGTGGAATATCATTCGTTACGACTGTGACTCGATCCGTGACCTCATAAATAAGCATTTCGAGCGCTAGACCTATGATCTCTGTATCCGTCTTTTCGACGATGTCTTCTGACCGGTCGCTAGCACTCGCAATGAAACTTCGCGCTTGATCCATCACCTTCGAGACCTCCGAGTTCGAATAGGACGGGCTTTCGGTAATTTTCATCCAGCCTTCTTGTAATGCTTCGTCGACGGCAGTATCCCCGTCTGTGTACGCATCGAGAGACGGATCGCCCGTTACTTCGGCATACACCTGTGGCGAGATACGGAACATAGCATCACGCTTCCGGGCTTCACGAGCGAGCGCCCGAAATCGTGTGCTTTCACGCCGCCCGCAGCTGATGAGGACCGACGAATCAATGAAGACGACGTCACTATCGTTCCCCATCTCTGATTAGTCCTCGACGACAGGCCGGAGCGCATCCAGCATAATCCCCGCTTCCAGCGGTGAGAGGTCTTGTTCACGAGCCATAATGTGGTGTGTAACCGACCCATCAATGTATTCACGCGCGTATTCGAGTGCGACGGCCAGCCCGTCCAGTCCGTGACGATCGACGTACGTATCGATGTCGTCGTCCCGTGTTCGACGGGCAACCGCCTCGACTAACTCCGGCGTGATCCACCGTTCGGTATTGTCGTCTACTAGCCGGAGTTCAATGTCGTGAGCCGTGTATTCTGCGGGGCGTCCATCGTTCGACTGCTCGATGAATCCTGCAGCTTCGAGTTCGTCGACGTAGTCATAGACCGTCCGCTGTGGGAGATCAAGCGACTCGACGATCTCGTGTACTGTCGTCGCCGGGTGATAACGGATATACGTGTAAATCCAGGATTTTCGGGCGTTGTTCAGGAGTTCAAACGCCTTACCACCAGTATCGAGTGGTGTCTCCCCAGTCGCCTCTCTCGTTGCCATTATTATAGCGAATTGCACGCAAAACGCAATAAATCTTGTCAAGAGCGCCCCATCACGATACGGTCATCAGTACCACAGATCCCTCGTCTTCTTCAATCGCCTCCTCATTGCGGCGACAGGTTCGTGGGCGACCGCCGCTCGTCCGTCGACGTCTCAGGGATCCGACCGACGCGCTCGACGTCCCCGGCGGCGATGCGGCGCGTAAGCCGCGCGGACTCGTCGGTGACGTCGAGTGAACTATACCCTACTCGCTCGCGGCTGCCGCCGTTCGCTCCTTGAGGGTAGGGCCTCCCGATTCTACGACGCGCTTTGCAGACACGGAGGTGTCCACAGGGAGTACAGTCTCCACGGGCGTTGACAAGAGCAAAGATCTTGTCCGCCCACCAGAAACGCAGAGCGTTTCTGGGGACGTTCCTTCGGAGTATCCCACTCCTAGGTGTTGTGACTGCTTTCTATCCCCCGATGGTGGTGAGGGCTGGGTGGAATTCCTGGCCTGTCCCAAATGAGTTCGAGAAGAGAGTTATCCACCGTCAGCGTGGATATCGATGCGCTGTATCAAGTCATCCAACACATACCTGAGACCGGACTACAAGCTTCTGGTTCGAGCGGTGAAAATGAACGCGGAGAACACGCGATATCGGGCTTCACGATTCGATATGCGGTCCAGCGAGGCTCACGGCGCCGAATTCGATACGAGCCTCGACAAACGGGTTCCGGCTGGTGGCGCTTCGAGGATGAATGGAGTGGCTGTGCGTGGCGACCGGTCGGACGTGAGGCACTCGAGGAAATCGAATGCTCGCTGATTCTGGGAGGGACTCTCGATGAGTGAGGATGAAGAGCCAGACGAGAACGAGAATGGAGATGGGGACGAAGATGTCTACGACGGACCCGGAACGGCGGATGACCTCCCACTATTCCGCGAGAACGACATCTTCTATCTGCTGAGCCAGCATCGCAAGCGAGCGGTCGTCCTCACGGTGGCGATGGCACCGTGGGGACGGGTGCATCTGCGACAACTCGCCGAAGTGGTGAGTCTGCTGGAAGCCGACGCTGACAGACAAACTGTATCAACGAAGACGGTGACGAACACGCGGACGAACCTGAAACGGTCGCATCTCGACGGGCTCGTGAATGCGGGAATCGTCCAGTGGGATCCCGAGGAGTCGGATGTGCTCACGGCCGGGCCGGCGTTCGGCTGTGCGCTAGGGACGCTGCTGTCCGGTGGATATTCACTCGGACGAGCGCCCGCGGATGCGTAGGTAGTGAAGGGGCGATAGTCGCCGAACTCGACCTGGCCGACCACCGGGTCCACATCCCACTGACGCCGGCCGACCGGTGGCGCTGTTCGAACCCATACCGACGAGTATGCCCTCCCGGACGCGGACACGCTGGCGAACACGATCATCGCCCGCCGGAGACGAACCGCCGCGGGGTCGCCCACGGGTTTCCCAGCCGGTGGTGGTGACTGTTTTTGCGGCCGACGACAACCGGATCAGATATCGGTGGAAACGCGACGACGAGTAGGCTCTCTGTTGGATGTTCGCTGACGGATAGTTGTTGGGAGGTGGCGCGGCGGTTCGATGGGATCAAGGCCCGTGTCAGCTGCGTTTTGTCTGTTTGACTCATCGCTTTGTATCCCTAGGAGGATGAGCCGTGAGCCGGGGTCGATGCACGAGAAAATTGCGGGCTGGAAGAACTTATGCGCCGTCGATACACCGGGCAAGTGTCGGCGACCTCGACTATTTCGACGAGATCGAGCACCTGCTTAATGTCGCCTGCGAGTTGGAGCACTTCGCTAACCGCGTTCCGGATATTTTGGCCGCGTACAGGGGTTTTGCAGCGGGGGTTCGGCTACTGTGGATTTTGAACGGGATTATATCTAACAAGACACGAACCACAATCCTGCAGATACAACCACGCTTCCTCACGAACCAAATACAGGGGACGGCGTCGGGTTGCTTTTAAACCACCCCCCGGATTCCGGTTTGGATATTGTGATGGTCCGTGAACGCCCTCGGTGCCGTCTGTTGATTCGCTGGATATTCAGAGGGGATATAGGGTGATAAATCTGGGGGATGACCCCGTCGAGACTGCGTCTATTAGGGTATTTGATCGACGGTTCTGACTGGGGTCTTATCATATTCTAGAACATAATTCTGGGTGCCCTCAGGCGGGAATCACAGTGGAATCGCAGACGGGTTACCACGAGCCGTCTATGGCGCGCTGATAGGCCCTTTCTGCCTGATCGGTGACTGCGTCCCAGTCGTATCGCTGTGCGCGCTCGACGGGGCTCGTCGGTGGTCGTTCACCGCTTAGAGCGGGGTCGAGTGTTTCCGTCAGGGACTCGACCGTGGGATCGACGAGGAAGCCTGCGTCGCCGATGACTTCGTCTGCGGCCGAATCAGGGTGGTCAGCGGCGATGACGGTGCAGTTGGCGGCCATCGCTTCCACGAAGGTGATACCGAATCCCTCGCGGGTGCTTGGAGAAGCGAAGACGTCGGTTGCGCGCATATGGCCAAGAACGTCATCGTAGTCGTCGAGGAAGCCAAGAAATTCGACGTGGTCAGCGTGAGTCAGTGACTCCTGCTTTCTCTCGAGGCGTTCGCGCTCGGGACCGTCACCGACGATGCCCAGCGTGGCGTCGTGATTGTCGGCGACCTCGTCGAAGGCATCTAGAAGCACGTCCACGTTCTTGTGTTCGATGAGTCTGCCAGCGAAGAGCACATCGTATCCCTGTTCGGGGATCGGCGCGCTTCTGACCTGCTCAACATCGATGCCGTTCGGGACGATTTCGATGGTCTCTCGGGGGGGGCCGATAGCAGCGAGACGGTCAGCCGTGATGGACGAGATCGCTACTGGATATTGTGGTGTGCGGGCGGTGACGTGCTCGGTTAGCTTGCCGAATGGGGCGAGGTGTCCGAGGTACTCTTCCCAGTAGTCGCCCCAGACCTCGTGCCACGTCGTTACGAGTGGTGTATCCGTGCGGAGACTGGCGAGTTTCGTGGAGAGCACCGGGAAGTACGGGAATACGCTGGTGATAACGATGTCGTGCTCGTCAATTTGGGTTCGGAGTTTCGGAGCTAGTCTGGCCGCGTAATCGATGGCCTCGGAGATTGAGCGACGTCCCTCTTCCGTATAGAGGTCCCGCTCCGGACCGACCGCTTGCAGGGTCATACCCTCGAGAATGATGACTTCTGGGCCATCCCAGTAGTGACGGCCATAGATCGTTATTTTATGATCATCTGCAAGGCGACGACCGATCTCGTAAATGCGTTTTTCGGCGCCACCTGTTATATAGGGGTAGACGACATTTGTACAATAGGCGATATTCATATCTAGAGGGTTGGATAGCTGTAGAATACGATTTTCGGAATGCGCGTGAGTTCATAAATGGGTTGAAGCTCTCAGGGCCCTCGCGGTCGGTGCAGGATATATCGTGGGGACAGGGATCCCGCAGGCGACTACACGGTTGTCTATATCGGAATGACGAGAAGTGTTTCAGAGGGCATCCGTAAAGGACAGGTGAAAGTAACCAATACAAAAAAGTATCAACCAAGCAAATAACCGAAGTACTGAGTTTGTACATATACACGGATCTGGGAGAAATAAACTAGTGAAAATATTACACGTTTACGACGAACATCAGCCAGTCGATATCGGTAATGGGTCTGTCTCGACAGTAATCTATCGTCTGGCGACTAAGACCGCTGAAAACGGTCATGACGTTACAGTAGCCGAACGAAAGTGGAAGAAAATGCCGAGCCAGGAGGAGAAGGAGGGTATTCGATTCAAGCGGTTTAATCTTAAAATCGGTTCTAACGTCCCAGGTGAAGAAATTCCATATGACGAAGTACAAAGTGCAAAAGGGACTGTCAAACTGATTCTTGATAGGCTCCAATTTGCATATAAACTTAATCGATTTATAGAACAAGAACACTTCGACATAATTCACGTTCATCTTCCGTTCACTGCGAACATTTTGATTCACCTGAATAGAGATATCCGCAAAAAGCTAGTTTACACTGCCCACATTGGGGAAGAAGAAATGAGACTCGGGCTGGAAGACTCTGAAGAGCAGCCGGTAGTACTTCAATACATTTCCCCAGATGTCCATCTCATAAAGCGATCGGCGGTAAGTACAGTACTCAACAAACCAATTCAATCTCTCTTGGAGAACGAGAATATTTCTGTCAATTTCATTCCGAACGGTGTAGACATCGAGTCATTCCCAGTCGGCGATAACTTGATTTCGACTGTGAGAAAAAAATACGATGTAGACCATCCGTTGATCCTCTTCTCAGGCTCAATTACGCCTCGAAAAGGTATCGAATCGCTTGTCGATGCGGCAATTCATCTGTTGAGAGACGGAAGTGATGCGTCCTTCTTTGTCGTCGGAGATGACACTATCGACCTAGACTTTGCAGATCGAATGAAGAAAAAAGCAAACAATTCTAATTATGATGATCGAATCACATTCCCAGGATACATTCCTTATGCTGATCTGAAAGGGCTGTACAAACTTGCAGATGTATTCGTTCTCCCATCCCACGAAGAGGGAATGCCGATTTCAATTATGGAAGCGTTGGCGTCAGAAACAGCGATCGTCGCTAGCGATGTGGGTGGTGTCCCAATGCAGGTTGACGACGGTGTAAATGGATATCTGATCTCACCAGAGGCGCCTAAGGAGTTAGCTTCAGCTCTCGGATCGATACTCGATAATGAACGCGCTGGAGAGATGGGTGAACAGAGCCGACAAATTGCTGAAGAGCGGTTCAGCTGGAAACAGATTACTCAGCAATATATTGAACGATACAATTCCATCCGAAAATAATGAGTCCTGATCCGCTTCATTACGAGAATCTACTGGAATATATCGAACAAGAACTGCCAGGTCAGCCAGAGGAAATCGGGATTCTGAGCCCAGAATTTTCTGAATTTGATGGAATCGGCCGAGTAGCAGAATACCAAGCACGGGTCTTGGCTGATAACGGGTATTCGGTGCAGGTCGTAACACTAAACAACGAAATGGAAGGGCTCGAAGACGTATCGGTCAGAGAGATCGACTGTCCAGACCAATTCCACCTCAATCGTATTTTTCGCGTAGCTGCTCCGATTACACCGCGAATAATCTCGATCGCTCGGGAGCTGTCGAAGATAGATCTACTCATCGCGCATCAGTACCCCTTTACACTGGTGGCTGGCGTCGCTCGCCGTATGAACAGTGACGTGGAATATATCCTCTACAATCACGGTGAGCCGACCCAGTCGGCGATCAAGAATCACCTCTCACAGAATACGGTCGAGCTGGTATACAATAGCCTTATGATAGAACTCGGTAAAATTGGAGGCCGATCCGCGGACCGAGCAATCTCAATCAGCGAATTTGCGAGAGAACGCCTGCTTACCCAGATCAATCTCGACAGTGTAGTCATATACAATGAGATTGACGAAAGATTTCACACAGACAACGATCCAGAGATTATCTATCAGAAACACTCGCTCAAGCCCGAAACGGAAATCCTGCTTTTCGTTGGCCGCATCGATCCATCGAAGGGACTCACTTTACTCATCGAGGCGTTCGATCGACTCGCGGAGGAGCAGACGGACTGTAAGCTACTAATCGTCGGAAAACCATCTTATGAAGACTATTTTGAGAAACTGCAATCAATGGCAAATGACTCGGTTATCTTCACGGGATTCGTCCCTGACGAGGAATTGCCCAATTATTACGCAGCGTGTGATGTATACACGACGGCGTCGCTATGGGAAGGATACAATTTGCCTATGGCCGAAGCCCAGGCGTGTGGGTGTCCAGTTGTGGCGTTTGATATTGGCCCGCACTCTGAATTGCTTGAGAACGGAAAACTAGTGAAACCGGAGGACACGCAGGCGTTTGCGAGCGCAGTAGCAGAATATTTAGCCGACTGAATTACAGATATCGGCTTTTTCCTATCTTCCACCCGAGCCCATCGATCCACCCACTTAACGTCGCTACCGCTCCCACTTTGTTCTGGTTGAGAGCCTGAATACCTGCCCGTCAAAAACTCTCGTATGATGAGCTTTTTCTTGCATTTAATTGACAAACTGTCCGTGGTAATCGATACCACCTCTACCAACTGTCTCTATCATAAGTGAGCAACTATATCTAATGACTACTATAGAATGGTGGGATAGAATCGATCTTATAGCACCAAGCTCGGACTAATCACATCACCTCCTCTTTTGTAATTCGTTATCACTACGATAAGCCGGAGACACAAAGATAACAGCACATGTAACATTGCCATAGCGCGGTCTCGGGTGGTCATACTGGTTAGGGGAGAGCGTGTCATAGAAAACCACCCAGGGGAGGCCGCAGGGTTTGGAAACTGTGTCCACCAGCTCCAACGCCCTGCGAGACGTAATTTCGGTAGACGACTTCTTGAATGCGGCGGCTACCGAGACAGTACCGCTGTTCGAACACCTTGAGTTCGAGTTTCTACTGGAATACGACGTGTTCGCCCCTTCGAAGCGGGGGCGAACACGAGTCCACTCGCCACCAGATCTCTTTCGTGGCTTTCTGCACTGCTACTACGAGGATGTCTACGGCACACGTTCAGTTACACGGGAACTTCAGAACGGTCTCGTCTGGTACTACTGCGGACTCGACAAACCGCCATCCAGAGACACCGTTGACCGCTTTCTCACCGACCTCGAACACGTTGTTGACGATATCTTCGACAGGCTCGTCGAGCAGACCGCCGCCCGCGGCCTGCTCGACTCCACGTATTCTATCGACTCGACCCACGTCGAAGCGATCCAATACAACGACGCTGCCTCGTGGAACTACGATCCAACAGCCGAGGAGTACTACTACGGCTTCGGCTGTACGATTGTCTCAACCGCCGCAAAGATCCCGATAGCGGCTGAATTCACACAGACCAAACAAGCGGATCAAGAGACGGCGATGCGCGTCACGCGTGACGCGCTCGCCGTCGCCAAGCCGATTTGGATGCTTGGAGACAGCGCCTATGACATCCTCGATTGGCACGACCACCTGCTGGCTGCAGGGGTCGTGCCAATCGTTCCGTACAATCCGTGAAACACTGACGACCCGAAAGACATCGAGTACAGAGTTGAAGACCGGATTGAGGAACACAGTGAGGACGTTCAGCTGAAACAATCCATCTTGGAGGAGACGTACAACCACCGGACAGGGGTCGAACGAACCAACGACGCGGTCAAGGACTGCGGCCTCGGGCGCGGACGTGCCCGAGGCCGCGTCCACGCACGAACAGAAGTGTTCCTTGCGCTCTGCCTGCGACTCGTCGTTGCCATCACCAACTACGAGCGAGGGAACGGTCCGGGTTGTGAGATGCTATGAGATGGTTTCTATGACACGCTCTAGGGGAAGTATGAAGGTGGCATCTGATAGAGAGTATGTCCGGAGATCGCCGGAAAGAGATCGTCGGCACCTTAGTGATGGAGTATTTATCTTTGTGAAGTGGATAGATTCAGAGTGTGGTATCTTGGCACTCGCAAAAGCACCGACTTGCTGGTAGTGAAGGAAATCCCCAAGTATTCAGGAATTCTTCAATGATTTAAACATATTTGGAATATACCGAAATATATTCTTATTCTGGCCATAATTTAGTTAATATGATTGGCAGAACTATGAATTGGAACGCCCATGTAGGATCGTGATACCCTTCTTTTTAATGTGGTCAAAAGACTTAACAACTTCAAATCTATTCCGCTCAAGCGCGTTGATAACATCATCTCTAGGAGTACCATATATGCCATGCGTTTCGACATAAATATCCCGGGGTAAAAAGGGTAATTTGTCAATTATTTCTATTTCTGCACCTTCACAATCTAACTCTAAGACATCACACCTAGGTAGGTCACTGGGATCCACAAGAATTGTTTTTGGAGGAAAATTAGATGGCTTTTTGTTTGCGACAGCTGCAGTCCTAACATTTGTTTCTGCATTAATACTATTGGCAGACAGTACCTGTTTTATTTTCTTACTCTTCTCAGGGAAAGCTTCAAATATCAAAACATCACCGTTAGAACCAACATTCTTCGCTTCTAGTGTGGCGGTGATTCCCCTTCCGCCCCCGACGACAACTACCGAATCGTTCCTTTGCGTGTTCTCCTCAATTAGTTTGCACATCAAGTACTCATGATATGCCTTATGTGGAACAAAGAGATCAGTGAATTTAGCTTTTTTTGTAATAGATATATTTCTGATTGCTGCGGATTGATCAATTGTAGGTGCATAAGGACGAATATAAGAATCCACGAAGTAAGATACAGAGAATTTAAGAGCCGTGAGTAGATTCGTATTCTTGGAGACCGTTCTAAAGTGACTCAGTGCTTTCATTAGCAGAGATTAGAATTGACGATTATTAAGTGCTACCCATTTTGTCCCCTCCAAGTTGGCATTAGTTAAAGCGTCGCTCTGAGTGTGAGAATATAGAGATAAAAGGTCAATTCACTATCTCCACGGTATGCTGCCAGTCGAATAGTGGCCAGCGATTCGATTAGCCAGTGATCTGCTTTGTAAAATCAGTTCTAGCGACTATTATGGATGTTTGGGATGTGTTACAGGTACTGTTTAGAGAAAAAGATGACTGACTTCATATAAAATGGTTTTGTCGTCCTGGGTGAGATTTCCAGTAGACCACAGTAACAATATCGCGGCAGCAACTGAAACCATCCAGATAGTGGCGAGAAAGAGAAATTCCAATGTTGGCCGCAGTTCTCGTATGAAGTATAGAGCTGGAAGAGCTACTATTGCTGCACCGAATGAGGACTGTATGCCCGGCCAGTTGAATACAAAAATATGATGGTTTACAAAGAGATCATACGATTTGGCTATATTCATAACAGTATATCCGATGAAAAGCGCGATCGCTGCTCCAATAATGCCATAGCGGGGGATTAGCAGGATATTCAAAACCAAATTCACCACTAGTGAGATGAGATTATACAGCATTACTGTCTTTGATTTACCGAGTCCGAGTAAAGAATCACCATTAGGCCCGGTAACCGCGTCGAGGAAGTGTGTTGTTGCGAGGATAGCAAGCGGCCAATAAACCGCTGTCACTGAATAATCTTCACCGAATAATCTTATAAAAAAATATGGCCGAGTGGCTATAATTAATAATGCAGGAGTTGTGCTAATTAGGATCCATTTGGTCGTCTGGCCATATAGATAGTTCAAATCGGAAGTATTAGAATTGGATACGAGTTTGGATATTTTTGGCAAAAGGAGAAATGAAAATGAAGACCGGAATATGGTTAATAGTAAGGCAATCGTCAGTGCAACTTCGTAAATCCCAACCTGTATTGGAGTACGATAATAGCCGAGAAAGAGGCGATCAACCCTACTGAGTAATATATACACTGATGAAGAGATCATAAGTGGAGCACTAAACCTTAGAAGATTAGTGTAATCAATATCGAATTCGAGTTTAAACTGCCAACCAGTATGGAATAACAATACAAGACCAGACACTACGGTGACCACTAAAGAAAGGAACACTCCGATAAAGACGCTCAAAATTGAGCCAACTGTGACGGCAGCTACCGCGGAAAAGATTAACTTAGCATACGGTTGAGTAACCTGCGCTAACGCTACAAACCGCTGGGATTCCATCGCTCCTCGTAGACTGCCATGAATTATCTTTATGATAGAAAACAAAGGGACTGTCACCGCAAGAACAAAAATGAATTCCGAGCTTACCTCAGAATTAAAGAACAGTCGGTTAACTATATCCGCATTAAAATATATTCCAAGCATAGAGATGATTGAAAGAAGTGTTACGATAGTTAATGAAAAAGAGATATATGCATTTGATTGTTTTTTTGTTGACTCCGGATAGAATTTTGCAATACCTTCAGTTAGTCCGATAGTCGTTGGTATGGCAACAATATTCATCAGGGAAATAGCAAGTATGATCGTACCGAATCCTGAGGGTCCCATAACATTCGAAAGAATAAGTCGAAAAAAGAACCCGCTCACCATACTCAAACCGGTTCCAAAAAAGATAATCATTCCTGATCGACCCAGTTCTGTAGCGTCCCTATCAGACATATATTATAACCAAGAAATTATTTTGCGAATATATTCGACTTGGCTCTCTTTCTTTGTCTCCAATCTTGACCGCGATAGTTTCACCGTATTTTCTTTTATCGCCTCCTCAGTGATATTGTCGAAAAGTGAGTCCCGTGGTGTATCGATATAGAATTTTGCTCGGTTACCGTATGCCAAGGCTGGAACACACGCGTGGATGCGGTCAGAGTGCGTTTCAGTCGCATTCTTGTATATGTATAGATAATCTTTGAGAGAATCAGATACAAACGCATTTTTTTTGGAAAAGAAATCATTCCCCCTGTACTTCCCAGCGAGGGCCTCTATCGTTCCTGCATAAGGTTTAGAATCACCAAATGGAGTATGGCTAGGTCGAACGGTAAGTTGCGTATTGAGGTCCGGCTCAGGGATTTTATCGAAGGTGGCTGCAGTAAACGGATCTCGTGAGTCAGGAGGCGTATACCACTCGTTGACGAAGAATCCGCAGTCAATACCGTTGTATGACTTTTCAACTATGTCAGAGTAATGCTTGTATGCCTCTTTGTCACGTGTAATCATCCCTGCAGGATCAACTGACTGAAGCCACTCTGATACGTAACGTCGGGTTTTGGATTTATAATCACCTCCACCTACACCTAGTAATATCAGTGGTATGTTTTTTTCTTGTAGCCTATTTATCATATATTCATAGGGTCGGAGAGCAAACTCGTAAAGAACGCAGCCTGGAAGTACGGCAAGGTCTATATCTGGAATCGTGTCAGATATATCGAAAATATTCTTCCGGAATGTCCTTTTCTCTAATTGCTTAGATTTGATCCATTCCCCGACTGAACCTGTAGCTTGATACAAAGGATTAAAATCTCCACCTTGTTCCTTTAGAGAGGCAGATAGAAAGGGGAATCCACTCGTTTCAATTACTTCTGCCTCGGGGAACGCACGTTTCAAGGCTGCTCTTGCGCCTTTATCAATAAATCCGTTTCCTATATTTCGAAGCCAAGTTCGCATTAGGAGGATGCGCATCAATAGATTGAATATCTTTCTGATATAAAGCGATATCGCTCTTTGCTAATCTAGCGGAATATGTTGACGACGATGCAATCGACGAGCCTGTGGATCGGTGCTCTAGTAAGGTTCATTGAGCGGAAGAAGCCGTAGATCCGAACGGCCTGCTCCAAGCCATAGTTGGAGAGACCGCAAAATTTCACCAACCACGGCTGGGGCAGCGACCAGAGGCACTCCGCTTGGTTGGTATGGATGCCGTCTTCGGAGACGTATCCCTCGTCGTGGATATCGTAACGGTGGTCGTAACTCTATGCCCCGGTAAGCTGGCAATCCGCCGGTCTAGACCTATCCCAGCAGCTGGGAGAGGTCGTCTAGTTCCTCAGCAAGCGGTCCGGGATCGTCTTCGTAGTCGCTTCTCTCCTGTGCTGATACCACGCGAGACACATCGCGGCAGGTCGCAACGAGTGTCATCTCGTCACCTTAGCCACCTGCCCAACGGGTACGGCCGCCCTCGGGCGACCCGCCGCGGTCGAGCCCCTCCCGCGGCGGGTCTTGGCCTTTGCCCCTGAGCATACCTACCGTGACGGAGAGGACGACGAGTTCACCGGGCCAGCGAGCACGAACGCTATAGAGGGCGGCAACTGGCGGTTAAATACGATACAGGGGTTTCGTACGCGCGGTCTAGCAGTACGTTCGCGAACAGCCCTTGACGTTGGGACGATTCAGTAATGACTCTTATGATTGTCCACTCGACGGAGAGCTTCGCTCTCCACTACGGGCAAACAAGCTTTATTCTCTGTGCTTGCACCTTGTCGTCGCTATCACTAACTACGAACGCGGAGGCAATCCAGGGAGTACCGTTATCACTGCGTAATAACTCTTGTAGGACATCCTCTGGCTCAATCTGGCAGTTCCGCCTGAGATGCAACTTATAAAAACTAACGTTCCTGCCGAGGAAAGTGAAACAGTAGAATCTGTTTCGGAGTTAGATGCGGACTTATGCAAGATGGGTCGCGTATATACGGCACGCCTCTAAGACCAGCTGCGTTAAATTTAAATTAATATATTATCCATATGTAGATATGGCACAAGCAGAAAGAAACGCACTCAATAATGAGTTTAGCTATTTATTAGACAAAATTGAGAAGGCGGATATCAAAACGGATCCATTCAAGCACTTAGAAATAAAAAACTTCCTAAGTGAGGAACATTTTGACCACATTCAGGAATTAAATTTGATATCCACATCCGGGAAAAGTGATAAAGACCTCATTAGTTCTATACAACAATCCGGGTATAGTCATGTGCGTTTTCCTGGAACATTTGATTCTGTAGAGGAATATATATCACATAGACAAGGCAAGTCTCAAGGGTCTGTAAAAGGTGTATTCAACACTATTAATAATAAAGGTATAGTATTCAGACTGGATGAGTATAAGGACCCAGTACTGAACAATCTGTTCGACCTCTTCCGATCGCGTGAATTCGTAGAGTGCGTATGTAACAAATTTGAACTTGATCCTGAACGATTTGACACCGGCCTTGAGCAAGGTGAGAAATCAATGTCTGGCATTGACACAGGGCTACAAAAATATTTGGATGGATATGAAATATCACCCCATCCAGATATAAGAAAAAAAGCATTAACTTGGATGCTGAACTTAAATCCAAGCAGCAAATCTGCTGGCTTGAATCATCATACACACTATCTTGAACTGGAAGATGAGTACAAATATATCGAGGAATTTTGGAAGTATAATACTTCGTATGATACGTGTTGGGTGCCGTGGGAATGGTGTAATACAGTTAAAAGACAAACGGAGAATAACAGTATCGTGTTCTTTTCACCAAGCTACGATACTATACACGGAGTAAAAGCGGATTATAATCACTTAGAAACACAACGGACTCAATTCTATGGAAATCTTTGGTATGACAATATCGATGTAAAGGAGGCTCCTGAGCACGATGACCTTGTTATTAAGCCAAAGAGCGATCAGAGTATCATAAACATAGGACGAATTAAGCAAATGAGAGAAAAAATTGAGCAGGGAGTAGAAAATCCATCTCAGGCAATAAAACATCTAATAAATTGAGGCTCTTGAATAGCCCAGCGGAACATCTTCAGAAGGAAGCAAGCATTTAGTAATTGATATGACACGCCGACAAGGTCGAGGAATCAAACAGGCACATACGTTTGGGTTGCCTGCTTCAATTCCAGCTTTGAAAGGCCGCGGAATTTCCGCAGCCAAGATGTGATCAAGGACCGTCAATATTGCCAGAGAGGGGTTTTATCTCGTCAAGCGTTGCTTGAGTTCTGCAGATTGAGCACCGCACTGTACACGAATTGCACGGAGTGCGTCTCGACAGGCATTAACAAGCGTCATCGTATCGTCAGGTGCGCCTCCCAAGCATGATCAGCCTGGGTAACCCAACCGGCCTAGGGGAATCGGTAACGCGGAGGATCAATCTATGGAACCTCTGAGACTTTTTGCCGGTCTTGTCAATCGGAGTCAGGCAGTCGACGCGTCTTGAATATGTGGCTAGGGGAGAAATAAGCCGCGCTAAACGGCCATCTCCCGGATAGTCGTATGAACCGTGTCGTAGTCGGCATCGAAGAACCGGGGGGTTTGATGAATACTGAGTAGTATGTCGGCAGAAATATCAGGAGAATTACAATATCTCTAGGGGGTGGGTGCTTAATCTTGAAAGCGTGTGGCGCGCGTAGGTGAGTATAAAACAGGACAAGACCACCAAATACGGGTATTTTCGTCCTCTGGCCGGATGGTAGTTTCGCCAGACTCGGACAGGAAGCGTTCTCCCAAGCTTACTTTGAGCGCGCTCAATTACGTCACCAAGCAGATCTGGGTGCAACGGTTCACTCAACAAGATACCGAAATATCCCGCCGAATGCGGTTTGGCTGTCCATACGGAACTAATTTCTGCGGGGTGCTGTGATTATTACGCTCTTCGCTCTTGTGAAGCAGGTTGTTGGTCGAGGAGAGCTGGCGCTGCGAAAGCGTAGCGGGCAAGGGTGACGCGAACGCGTCACCCGATATGTTCCCATTTGAACTGCTAAACTCGGAGGCGAGCGCCGCGAACCTGCTCCAGCAGGTTCGCGGCGCGAGGGCTTCCAGTGCCCGCGCTGCCGGTCTGAGTCAGTGATCAAACACGGCAGCTATCGGCAGTTTCAGCGGTACCTCTGTAAGGGTTGCGACCGCACGTTAAACGACAAGACCGGCACGATTTTCGCGCACGCGAAAATCGGCCTCGACAAACTCCTGTTCGCGTTCTACTCGTTCGTTCGCTTCAACACGAGTATCCGTCAGTTAGGCGCTGAAATCGATGTTTCCTACCGGTCGCTCCATCGGCGAGTTCTACGTCTCTGCCGGGAAGAAAGGCCACGCGAGCGCGACTCTCGGTCGCGCTCGCGTGGCCTTTCGAAACGCGGACGCGGAACGTACACAGAAGACAAACCGCCAGTGTTCACGCTCGTTGACCGCGGCAGCGATCAGCGGTACGTCGTGCCCGCGAAATCCGCCGACGAATCGACCGTGCGACTCCTCCTCGAAAATCACGAGAAGGAGTCGCTAACCGTCTACACAGACGGATTTCGTGCATATGATCCACTAGACGATGATGAGAACTTCGACCGGGAATCAGTGATTCACGGCGACGGCGAGTACGTCGATGGAGATGCGCACGTGAACACGTGCGAGAGCCACGCGTCGCTGGCGCGACGGTGGCTCTCGCCTCATCGAGGCGTCTCAAAAGACAAATTGACTATGTATCTCAGACCATTGCAGCTCCGACAGCGAATCCTCCGCAACCCCGGACGAGAAGCACTCCAAGAGATTGTTCGAGCAGTTCTCTGACTCACCAACAATGTACTTCACAAGAGCGTACGCTCTTTCACTGCGTTCGGTAAGAGCTAAGACTAATTCAATTACAACTTATTGCTAAAATTTAACATCCCTTCTGTGATTTGAAAAAGGAGGAATCACCATTATGGTAGGTTCTGCTGTACTTTTTCATCATACTTTCTTGTACGTCCCATATTAATCTAAATGTACCATATTCTGTGGTATGCCATTCCCGAGCAGTATTTATGAGTAAACAACTTTGATTTTTCGAACTTATGTTCTTATTTAGCAGTTCTTTCTCCATTGAAATGTATTTTTGTGAAATTTGTCCATTTGAAATTGAACTAGGTGTTGCCTCCTGCTGAGTAAATAAATCTGTATATATGGAACCGACAACCCACTCATCCCCGAAATCTTTCGCGGCCACTTCTTGCTCGTTCAAGTAATTTCTCTGACCGACGGGATGATCCGGGATTGCTGTAGCCGAGAATATCTGAAGAAATATCAACAAGAAGACCAATATGGTAGTAGATAACGTTTTGATGGAAATACGATCATTAAAATTTCCATCTATAATTTGAGTAATCACTAACGGGATTACGATGAATTCAATTGTCATAAGTATTCTAAAAGTTGGGGCATCATTTAATCCCGCAAGTGTCGTTGCTGACAGAAGTATAACGATACCAGCTGATGCACTAAGTATCAAAGTTGAGGGAAGGCTACGGTCCCTTTTATACAATAATAACCAAGATAGTCCACTTAGCGGCAACAATAATAATGCATGTCCACGACGGATTCCTATCCACATCCAGTTAGGAAACGGATTTACTGCAGCTACTGGTTGGTATTGGGGAATATACGATGGTTCAGATAGAGACAGCACCTCCAGAACAGTTCTGATTACGAATCCCAGTATAGTATTCCCAAGTTGTGCATACACAACTAGGGCTGAAATGCCGAAGACTATCGTGATCTGAGATAGGTTTATCTGGTTTATGGACCGCCCCCATAAGCGATCGATGAATACTATTATACCGAACATTAAGAGTGACAAGAATACTATTAACGGTGGCAGTTTATGCGTGATAGATGATAAAACAAGGAATAATATACCTATCAAAAAGATTTTAGGATCTTTTGTAGAATAATATTTGATTAGGCTGAATAGAAATAGCATCCAAATAACGACCCCTAACGACTGATTTACTGGCCAAAAGGAATAATGATATGTGCTTGTGGCAACGGTAGTTATCGCTGCAGCGATAATACTATTTTTCCTGTTCTCGTCCAATTTATACGATATTTGTGAGGCGATGATTGGGGCTAAAACCCCGAGACTAACTGTGTGGGTGAGGAGGGAATATTGGCTATGAACGTCCGATATAGATCGATACATTGCCGGAAGAATAAATGAAATAGGTGCTTTCTGATAGAAAGGGATTGAATGTAATGATACGATAGAACCTGATTTTGAAACTTGGTGTATGATAATTGCCAATTTATCCGGGTCCCTCCCGATCATACTTGCAGGAAATTGGAATATATACAACCGATATACGATCGAGATGAGAACAATCACAAATAAATACTGATGATATGAGAATAAACATTCTTCCCGATATGCGGCAATAGAAATCGATACTACAGATATGAATAGTGCTAAAGGGAGGGCAGGAAACAGTGTGCCCGTCGTCGTCGTAAATATCAAAGCCATAGTAAAAGATACTATGCATATGAAAAGACTGAGCTTAAATTCAACTCCCCGTATTTCACACTCGATCTTACGTAGCATAGAGTGTATAGATTGAATCTGTGGGTACACGTTGGATCTTCTGCTTGATAGTTGTGCTAGGATAGGGTGAATACAAATATCTACTGTGCCTGAACCAACCACTCCTTTAGCGTTCGGTGAGCTGTGTTATCTCAGCGAGCCCTGCTATTAGGTTAGATCAGTCTATGAACCCTTCCAGATATGCAAAGTTGAGTTAGTTAAGACGTGATTTTGTGATAAGCTAAGAATGAGCTAACCATTTGAATAGAGGATGTGATTTTCTCATTCGATAGAATAAAATCCACAGCGGATGAGTGTAACATTATGCATATCTGTATGATATCAGAACTCTACCCCCCTGAAGTAGTTGGAGGGGCCGAAAAATATGTCCAGACGCTATCTGAGCGACTAGTAGAACGCGGTCATAAAGTAACTATTCTTGCTACGGGGGAATCTACTCAATATGACTACAGATTTTCTTCTGAAATGATCGAGGGGATCCAAG
Organism: Halobellus sp. GM3; assembly: GCF_052545375.1. Lineage (NCBI taxonomy): Archaea > Methanobacteriati > Methanobacteriota > Halobacteria > Halobacteriales > Haloferacaceae > Halobellus > Halobellus sp. GM3. The sequence continues at coordinate 27,283 of NZ_JBQWLT010000012.1, forward strand.
TTTACCGGGTTGCACCATTAAATATGTATTCCCCGATCGAGCACCCAGAACAGCCGATGTGGAAAAAACCCATACAGCATTCTATCGATATCTGGAACCCCTATATGTTCTTGTTAATACGCAAAAAAATATCCGAAATTGACCCAGACCTCGTACATATTCATAATTATTCGGGTTTCTCAACGGCTGTATTTCGGGCAGCAGGAAAATTATATCCTTCCTGCCATACACTTCATGACTACTCACTTCTCCATATATTACCTGATATGTATCTTGCTGGTCGAACGAGAGAATCGCCGATACTTATGGCGCCGTTTCGACTGTGGAATAGGGTTCAGGTCACTCCGTATGTTGATACTGTTATGGCACCGTCTAATTTTCTCTTGGAGAAGCACCATTCATACGGTTTATTTACGGATACTGATTCTCGAACCTTGCGACTTGGTATCGACTCGGACGCTAATGTACTAAACCAGAAGAGCGATCCCCAAGATGAATTTCGTTTATTATATGTTGGTAACATCTCTGAAAAGAAAGGGGTTTTGCTGCTTACTGAGATATTTTCAGACTTGGATGAACTCGGTATCTGCCTTGATATTGTCGGAAAGGGACCCGAGAAACCCACAGTTGAGGATATTGCCCAGAACTATACTAATGTTCATATACATGGGTTTATTTCTGAGAAGAAGCTATCAAACCTTTATCAATCCGCTCATTCAACCATTGTCCCTTCAAAATGGTATGATAATTCACCGATGGTGATATATGAATCATATTCCTATGGAACACCCGTTATCGGTGCAATGAGTGGCGGTATACCTGAATTGATTGATGATGGTGTGACTGGATATCTATTTGAGTCTGGTTCATCCTCTGCTATGTTGAAAGCTATCAAGGATGCTCGAAGCTCAATTAGCCATAAGTTATTTGAGAATTCTTTAGCCAAATCAGAGGAGTTCAGTTTAACCGGACATATTGACGAATTGGCGTCTATATATCGCAATTTGATAAATAAATTCTGATTTTTGGAGTTTCGACTGAGTTGTTGATTCCGCGGTAGCGCTTTAATGAAGGTAGTGGTGTATTTTAATGCATCCTGTGATATTACACCAGCAGAGTTGCTAATATTGTGCTTTCGTAACTGTTTCGCATCAATCAAAAATATTATAAATAACCAAGATCTTTCAAGCGATCATTTACTTCCTGTCCCTTACCCTCCGAATCAGTCATTTTCAATTCGCCACGCTTACTATGTAGTTTCTTTCGCAATCTATGTTGGATTTTTTCGTTGGATATTGGTGTAGACTCTTCTGGATCAACATCAAGGTTATATAGCTCAGTATGTCCGTCAGAGCCCTCAATAAGCTTCCATTTATCATATCGTATTGCTCGAAGGGCCCGGTCAAAGTCCATTATAGACTCACCAAGTGAGCCTACCCGATTTCTGAGATCATCTAATGATGGTTGTGGATCGGGATACTCGGCGATGATTTCGTCATCAAGTTCTGAGGGAGCAATTAATGATTTATTCGTTCTGTTTTGTGATTGTTCGCCCACTAACTGACACAGTGTCTCACATATATGCCTTGTCTCAACCGGTTTTTCGATACGACCGGGCTCAATTCTCTTCGGGTATCGAATCGCTAATGGGACATGAATTAGCGTTTGATATATGGAATATTGGTGGTCCATTAATCTATGTTCTCCGATGTTTTCTCCATGATCCCCCACCACCACAAAGCACGTCTCATTTATATCATCTTGTTCAATTCTGTTAAACAATTTTCCAATTTGGGAGTCGAGATAGCGTATCTCTGCTCTATAGAGTCCTCGTAGGATTTCAAAATCGGCTGGATCCATCTCTATATTTCCTGCGAGATACTCCCAAGGGTTCTGGTTTGTGCTATATGCTTTCTGAAGATCAACATCTGGGGGAAGCTCTTCGACGGCTAGTTTTTCTGGTGGATCATATTCTAGATGTGGTTCCATATAATTTAAGAACAAGAATTTTGGCGAATTGTTCGAGCTCAAGAAATTAATGGCGTCTTCAGTGATCCTTTGAGCTCCAGAATCTGATCTTTTTGCCATAGTTTTTTCATATATTATATCAATTACTGTTTTGGGAATAGACTTCCAAGAAGTTTGCTTAAGTAATGTGTGAAATTGTTTCTTTCTAGAAGAAAGCTTTCGGAGGTCATCCTTTCCAGTCCCATTCCAAAAGAAATCATAAGCAGTCTTGAACCGGTCAAATCCAATATCAAAATTATAATTCGGTGAAACCCACGGGTTGGCTGATATACCCGCTGTCTCATAACCATATTCCTTCAGTCTTTTTGCTAATGGAGTATTAGGCGGATTGAAATTTGGACTATTAGCAGAGGACCTATGGTCATCCGGATACAATCCCGTGAAGAGACTTGCATGAGACGGCACGGTCCACGGAGCAGGCGCCGTCGCACGGCGGAAATCTATCGACTGGTCAAAAATATGTTTGAACCAGGGAAGTTTTCCAGCATCTAAGAGATCATAAAATGTTTTTGCTCTGCAAGTGTCTATTACGATAAAAATTATATTCGGGTGTCCACGATCACTCATTGGAAACAGACGATTCGGCCCTATAATATGATTTACGGGACCGACCCAAATAATAGCCTGGGGTAGTCCATATCACTTCATACTAGACTGGTTAGATGATGTTGAGACGGACGGTAACGTTCACCAAAGATGTAGTCCCCGATAAGCGTTCTCGGCGGTTGATGATTCGGGTGGTCCACCCGATACAGCAGACAGGTGAGCCGCAGTCGCTCCCCGGTCAGCTAGGTGCTACCTGATAGGAATTGTCCAAGTTTCGTTGTGCACCACTCGGTCTCCATACGCTGGATTTCCTGCTCCTCCTGGACGCGTACTTGCGTTGTGTTACTGCCTGAGTCGATCACGAAATGCACGCGCTGGAGTCCACCCCCCCACCGTGTAGTCGGTTGGCTCGTGTTCCCAATTCGTGACACGGACGTGAGAGACGCGCTGCTACTATTCCTACCCTCTTACTGGTCGTGCACAGATATAGTCTCATACTACGGCAGAAAGTTTTCGTCGTCCACAACACAGCCCTATACTTTCCTCGGGGAATAACTACGCATCCTAAGACTACGATATACCTCCAAGGACTTCGCCGACAAGCATTTCGGTCAATCCAAATTCCACTAAATTCTGAAGTCTCAGGGCACTGGTCAGATAAGATCGAAGCGCTCGGTGGGAACCACAGTACACTTTCGAGGAAGGTCTTGAATGAGCCGTCAGTTACTACCTCGACTGATGACCGACGCAGAAAAACCGATTCCCGACGACGAGTGGCGCACGATCGTCGCAAACGTCCCGCTCGTCTCCGTCGACCTCGTGATCGAATACGACGGTGGCGTGCTCCTCGGCAAACGCAAGAACGAGCCCGCGAAAGGCGAGTGGTTCGTTCTTGGTGGGACAGTGTTCAAAACAAATCCCGAACCGATGCCGTCCACCGCGTTGCCGAGGAGATACTCGACCAACAGGTGGTCATCGACGACTGCCTCGGTACCTGTGAACACTTCTACGATACCGCAGAAATCGACGGCGTCGACTCGAAACATTACCTCGCGACCGGCTATCGCTGCCACTTCGAACGCGATGATCCCGAGATCGTCGGCGACGGGAAACACAGTACCCTCCGGATCGTTCGCCCGCCGTTCGACGACTTCCATCCGTACGTCGAGCGGTATCTCGACGCCCTGTGACACTGTTTACTACCAACCACATTCGACCAGCATACGCAAATAGGGGGTTGTCTCTCCGACGGATTCCTTGTTATCAGACCCGAAGTGATGAGTGTGGCCCCGCAGACGTCCCCCCCACAGTCGGCACCCGACCGCTCTTGTTCGGATACCATAGCTACCCGCGTTAATCAGACACAGCCACCGTCGAAACGCCGCGCCACGGGCTTAGTACCGCAGCCTCCAGTGAGAGAGTACGTTTCGTCTGTCTTCGCATCGGGAGCACACTGAGAGAGTACGTTTCGTCTGTCTTCGGATCAAGAGCGTCCCGGATGAACGTTGCGTCTGTATTCCGGGAACAGAGAGTGGAATTCGTTTGTCTTGCGGTTCGATGGAGGTTGTCAGTGTGATTCGAGTGCTACCTTCGGGACAGACGAAACTAACGAAAGAAGGTTTTAAATATAGTTAGATAGTTTTGGGTGATAGACCAATGGCCGGGCCATTTAGCGACGTTGAACGGTCGATTTTCGCTTCCAAAGAAGTTCTCTCCGAAGATCACCAACCCGATCAGATCCTCGAACGTGACGAGGAGATCGACGAATACCGTCACGCCCTCGAAGATGTGCTCTTTGGTCGTACTCCCCAGAATATAATGTTGTACGGGAAGGCGGGACTCGGAAAAACCGCAGTGACGAAATATATGATGGAAGCACTCCAAGCTGAAGTCACGGAGCGCCCCGACGCTGAGGAGTTACACGTCCACGAACTGAACTGCAACGGAAAGACCGTGTATGCTGTCGTCCGCACGCTCGTCAACGAACTGCTTCCGGAAACCGCGAGCGAATTTCCCAAGCGAGGCCTCGGAACGGCCGACGCGTTCGAGGAACTCTACAGCCAACTTGATCAACTCGGTGGGACACATCTGATCGTTTTTGACGAAATAGACCACCTTGATGCGGTCGACACACTCCTGTATGAGCTCCCTCGTGCCAGATCAATCGGTCACATTACGAACTCCAAAGTCGGTGTCATCGGAATTAGTAACAACTACACGTTCCGGCAGTCGCTCTCTCCGAAGGTCAAGGACACGCTGATGGAGAGTGAGATATCGTTCAGCCCGTACGATGCGAGCGAACTCCGGGCAATCCTCGCTGACCGTGTCGATCGCGCGTTCGTGGACGGCGTCTGTGAGGATTCAGCGATCGCGAGAGCAGCGGCGATCGCAGCGAAAGACCGTGGGAACGCACGCCAAGCGATCGATCTCCTTCGAGTCGGTGGCGAAGTAGCCAAAAAGCGAGGCGACACCCGCGTCGATGACACCCATATCGTTGCGGCACAGGAACTCGTGCAACGCGGTCGGTTGCGAAACCGAATCCGAGATCAGACACAGCACGCCCAACTACTGCTCGAAACCCTCGCATATATCGAGCAACACGAGGAGGCTCCAGCTCGTTCGAAGGCGATCAAAACCCGATACCAAGACGTCGCAGACTCACACGCTGTCTCTCCACTCACAACGCTCAAAAGTATTCAAAACCACCTCTCGGACCTCCATATGCTCGGATTCCTGCAACGAACTGGCCAGAATCACGGTGAGGGTGGTGGACGATACTACGAGTACAGTCTCGATCTCGACCCCCAGATCGTTCTCGACATCAGGCGTGAGATCGAAGCGGCGGCCAACCCAGGGTGACGCCCGGACGGAGACAGACGAAACGTACTCTCTCTCAGGAGCGAAACGGATTGGTACCTGACGAATGTCCGATTGACGGGTCATCTGTCGAGACAGACGAAACACACTCCGTCTCTTCACCGAAGTCGTCTGTGTCCAGAGAACATTTGCATTGACGATCTTTGAATAATCCACCCGACGGGCTCCAGCTGCCGACACCTAACCGGCCCGAGCGAGTGAGCGATGCCGACCCGCTCCTTGAGAATCAGCCGGGCGGAGTTCATCAGACGAGTCCTCGAATTCTATCGGGGAGAGCCAGCAAGAAGAACAGCGTGCCCGTGGTGTGAGGAGACCATCGTAATGAGCGTCAAAATATGAAGTTCGTCAAGCCCGGCGACGATGACGAGGGGAACCTGGAGGAGGACGAAGCCGCAACCACTGAAGAGACGGTAACACTGGAATGGGAATCCGGGTACGACCAATCCGAACACACCCTCGCATCCGCCGCAGAGGCGAATAGTAGAAAACTCCAGGCGACGGAGGAGACGCTCGACGACCTCCGGACACTCGTCGAAGACCAACGAGACGTGATCGACGAACACCGCGCAATTATCGAGGACCTCCAATCTGAGACGGAGACACTAAACGACCAATGTGCCGACCAACAATTGGCGATAAAAGAGCTTCAAGAGGAACTCACAAGTCTTCGAAAGCGGGTCGCTTCCCTCCGAAAATTGGAGGAATTGGTCGAGGATATCGACATCCGAACCGACCAGATAGAATCGAGATTCCCCGACCTCGAAAGCCGGATATCGGAAACGGAGCGCCACGCCGCACGACTCCGGACGGAAGTATTCGACGAGAAACAGCCGTGTCCCACCTGCAACCGCGGTCACATTGCGTTGCAGAGCAACGTTATCGACCCCATCAAGGTCGTGTGTGATCACTGTGACTACGAGGAGAAGCCTGCAATCCGGTAGTGATTCAGTCCCCGGACCCGCGTCCAGCAAAGACACCGGGGAAACCCCGAGGCGACCCGACCAATTCCTCGATCTCGTCACCATTAATTTTCCCGGCCCGGACAAGTGCACCGACCTCGGCATCGGTCAGCTCCTGGCCGTCCTCGAAACGCCGGTACAATTTCTCGATGTCGGGGTTGTACTCGACTGAGATCGAGACGTCCACATTGGTTGCCCGCCCCGACGATTGAAAGAGTTTGTCGACGTTCGCCCCCTGGAGGACGCCGTGCTCGATACACGTTTCCAGCCGGGGGCGATCCCCTTCGAGCCCAAGGTACCCGAATGCGACCATCGCAGCGAGCACGTCTTCGGTCTCTTCGGGGCCGAACGCCTCGAAGATTTTCTCCCGTTCATCTGGTTCGAGGAACAGACTGAGTAACACGAAGTCCTTGAGTCCGTTGGCCACCCGCTCGCGGATATCCTGCCGCCGATTGGCGTCCGTCTGCGGCTGGGCGTACTCCTTGAGCCCACAGAGGTATTCTCGATCAGTTGGGGTGAGTATCCCGCGTGGTCGCTCCTCAGGCGTGAGCGGTGGCTCAGGCTCTCTGTCGTCATCAGTGACGTCGTCGACGCCGGTGAACAGTTCGTCGGTCGGTCGATCCGAGTTGTTAGCCATACTTAGGCTATTACAGCCTAATTCTAAATATCTTTTCACCCGTTAGTAATTTGTCGAAGCGAGCCGAATACCGTACTTGGACAGAGAAGATGACGGTCTCACTCACTCACAAAACGGTTCCCCGTCGACCTACTCCGCAACCGAGAGCACTCGGAAGGCGACTAGCACCGAACTCGAAGGAAAACGTACAGACACAGTTCTGGGATTGCCGACTAACCCACAGGTATAGGCTCTATACTCGGAGAAATCGCTCGACTATCCTATCCCTCGATCACCAATTCTCCGACCAATATCGGCCGTCATCGACAGGTGATTTCGGATCGAATTGGTCGACCAATTCCGAAAAAATGGTCGGGGGACGGTTGACCGGAATCACCGAACGGGCCGTTCGGGAGAAACGGACTACGCGTGATATGGACTTCCCCGAACCAACCCCGACAACAGACGTCACTGGCTCCGAAATTGGTCGGGCCACCCGGGCCGACACCGGAGTAACGACTCGCCCATTCCCCGTCTCGGGGAGTGAGAAATCCCACACCGGAGGGATCGGCGCGTGACCGACCCGATCGAGACCCCCGACGACGTCGACGATCCCGACCAATCGAAGATGGATCCCGACCAATTACAGGAAAATCCCGACCAATCGAAGATGGATCCCGACCAATTACAGGAAAATCCCGACCAATCGACGACGGACCCCGACGACCAAAGCCGAGAAATACGGACTGACGGAGGGACAGTCGCTACCGGATCGGCCGATTTCGACCAATCCACTCGGGCCGAAACTCCGGAAACCCCGATCAATCAGGGGACATCCAGAGCCGACACGACCCCGGCCCCGCAAACAGGTTCCAGTCCCGACCGTCCCGAAGATCCACCGACAAACGATCCCGAAGAGCCGACCAACTCCGAGTCCGACGAGGTCCGGGACGGGGACGAGTTGTTCTCGGGGCCTGCCCCGGTGAACGATGTCCTTGATTTCTATCTCGACACCAACCCGTGGGGCGTGTCGCACGGCACCATCAGTTCCTATCGTTCGCGACTGGGACACTTCCGCCAATTCTGCGCGGAGGAAGTCATCGAGGATCTCCGAGTGCTCCAGCCATCCCAGATGGACGAGTACCACAACTACCTCCGCAAGCAACCGCAGCTCGGCGCCCGCTCTTCGATCAAAGGCTGTCTGTCGTCGCTGCGGAAGTTCATCCGGTACTGCGAGCGCCGCGGCGTCCTCGACCGTGGCTTCCACGAGCTCATCATCCTCCCGACGCTCTCGGACGGTGATGGGAAGGACGAGACGTGGCTCTCCCGCGATGACGCAAAGGAGATCGTCGCCTACCTGGCGAAGTTCAAACCGTTCTCGAAGGCGCACGTGATCTGGGCACTCCTCGCCGAAACGGGGATTCGGCAGTCCACGCTGTACGCCTTCGACCTCGACGACTACGACGCGACCGACCGATACATCGAGGCGGTCAACCGCGAGGACACGGGCACACGACTGAAGAACGGCGCCAAGGGCGAACGCGAAATCGCCATCTCGAGTAAGGCGGCCCAGGTTCTCGACGGATACATCCAAGCGAATCGGAACGCCGTAACCGACGAGCACGGGAGGGAACCACTACTAACGACCAAGAACGGCCGACTCCAGAAGAGCACGATCCGCAAGTACGTGTACGCCTGGTCCCGGCCGTGTGCGATCGGGAAGGATTGTCCGGTCGAGAAGGACCCAGAGACGTGTGAGGCGGCACAGACGAACAATGACGCCTACAAGTGTCCGGAGTCCGTCTCACCGCATCCGATCCGGCGGGGCTACATCACCCACCTCCGGGCCAACGGCGTCCCTACCGAGGACGTGATCTCGAAACGGTGTGACGCCAATCCCGACACGATCGAACGGTGGTACGATATGAGTACGAAAGCGGAGCGCCGGGAGGCGCGGCGTGCGTTCGTCGAAGATCTCTAACAGCGGTCAATCCTGAGTAGCGATATTTCCGTAATACTCATGGTGCACTACATCAGTGATACCAGTAGGACCAATGCCACGTGTCACGGTCAACGGTCAGGTCACAATTCCGAAGCGGATTCGTGAGGCCCTCGGGATTGAGCTAGGAGACGAGGTCGCATTCGAGCAGGCCGAATCTGGCTACACGTTACGGAAGGAAGCTCCAACAACGGCGGACGGAAAGGACCCATTTGAAAGATACCGTGGGAGCGCGGGAGGAGACGATACGATACCCGACCGGATGCGCAGACTAAGAGGAGAGTATCCTTATGATGGTAGCGACGGAGCTGATAAAGACGATCATTCGGGATCAGAGCTGTGACAACAGCGGTCAATACGAACGTGCTTCTCACGACTCTGTATGAGGACAGTCATCGGTCAATTCAGGAGAAAGTACTTACAAATAGTCTCTATTTTTCGTGTAGAGATGAATCGACGATTGTTCCTCTCGCAAGTCGGTCTCCTGTCTCTTATTGGTGCATCCGGCTGTGTAGCCCCACTACTCGGATATGATGTCTTGTTGTACAACGAATCTGATGAGGCTGTAAATGGAACGGTCGAAATTACTGACAGAAACTCGGGGGCCGAAGTGTTCCAAGAAGAATTTGAGTTACCTACGGATGAACGAACCCGATATGAACGTATAGGGAATCATCAGAGAACTCACGAAGTATTTGTTGAAACAGGCGGGGGCTTATCTGACCAAGATCTCTGGGAACCAGATGGTTCTAATTTACATCTAACTGTCAGAATAGGTAACGACGAAATAGAGATAAGCAGATTAGTCGGATAAAATAACATCAGGAATACGACGGGTGTTTTCACTATCAAAAGTTCTTGGTTAAATTCTCCAGGCCATTACAGAAGCAAGCAGACTTTTACGGCTGATTCGGTTGCGAGACCGTGAAAGAAATACCACGACAATAGTTCTGCGAAATCCAATAGTAGACTAGACAAATTGTCTCCGGGGAACCGTTTACCCAGATGTAGTATAGCGCGTTTAGCAAACACTCAACGAGAGGAGTTTACTCAGACGGAATTTTGACTGTCTAGAGAAAGTATCTCTAAATACGATTTACTTAGACGAAATCTTGGACGTATAGGAAAACGATTTCGCACAACCTTTTACTTAGACGGGGAGAAGAGATAGCTAATGAAAGACGGATACCTCGTCGATACGCCTGCACCAGGGGTATACCGGCCGGTCGATTCGAGCTCCGATGTCCCGTTCGCTAAGTTTTACAAGCCGAACGAATTGCCGCCGGAGATTGAGCTATCGGATGACGTGATTCAGGCCTATGGCCGTGCGATGCACGCACTCGGTCGGCTCGATGGCTTCTGGAGTGAGATCGAGAATCCAGAGGCTGTCTTTGGCCTGTTCGTGTACAAAGAGGCCGAGCAGTCCTCACAAGTTGAGGGAACCCGCGTCACAGTTTCAGATATGTACGAGAAAGGTGAGGATTCGAAGGACGTCCGCGAGGCGCGGAATTATGCCTCGGCGCTGAAAGAGGCGGCGACACAGCTGTCGGAAACAGGACGGTCCCGAGAGAACCTCTCGAATGAGCTGTTGAAAAATCTGCACAGAGAACTGCTGGAAACAGGACGGACTGATGAAGAAGATCCCCTGCCGGGAGAATTTCGACCGAGCTATGCGTGGATTGATGAAGCGGCCGGGATTGGAACGCGAGTCCGGTTCGTCCCGCCGAAAGCCGAAATCGCAGCGTCGAGAATGGAAAACTTTGAGGAATATATGCAGTCTGGTGGGGCATCCCCCGACCTGATCGATATCGGGATTCTGCATTACCAGATCGAAACGATCCATCCGTTTGTCGACGGGAACGGCCGTGTCGGTCGTCTACTGATCGTACTGTTGTTGATGGCGTCAGATATCTTGTTGCATCCGCTGTTCTATCTCAGTTCCTACATTCGTCGAAATCGAGACGAATATACGAATCGGCTCTTGGCGGTTAGCGAAGAAGGAGAGTGGAACGAATGGCTACTGTTCTTCCTCACGGGAATCAAAGAGCAGGCAGACGAGGCATTTAGTCGGGCGAAACTCCTCCTCAACCTTCGCGAGCAATACGAGGAGACGTACGCCGATGCTCGCCCGTCTGTCAAGGCTCTTCTCGGGGAGATCTTCACCGAACCTGTATTTACAGTGAATCGCGCTTCGGAGATGATCGAGATGTCGTATCCGGCGGCAAATCAAGCGATATCTATACTGGAGGACGACGGAGTTCTTCGAGAGCGGACGCAGAAAGAGCGCTACCGAGAGTTCCAAGCAGACGGGGTCTTAGACGCATTAAATAAAGACGCAAATGAGATCCCGTCGCCGGAGACATTAATTGCGGAAGAAGAGAATCGGCTCGAAGATATTACTCAATAGAGTATCGAAGTTCGCGTGCCATTACTCAGCATTTTCGAGGCGGATCCTCCCCGACCGCAAGGAGCGATAGTAGTGAGCGAATAGGTTGAGGAGGATCACAACAACGAACGCGCTGTCGCGCCACCGTTCGTCCTCTACGGGAAGCCTCGGGGTCGTCCGAGACGGCTTCGCCGTCTCGTGGTGACGAGAGAGCTATGCTCTCTCGAACCACTTGACCCCGAGGCGGTTCACACGTTGTCGAGATACGTCCGTCGCTGCTCCATCCGCTCCCGGTCGGAGCGTTCGTCGTAATGCTTCTCGATTACACGCTCGGAGACGTCAGCACGACTTGAGACGACTCGTGAAACACCAACCAACTAAGGGGGAAACTACGAACATTGAGTGCGGTAAAACCATTGGTCTTAGAACCAATAGACTTATGGAATTGGTGTACGAACCAATGGATGAGGATGGCCTCGCCGACGAACGATGATCTAGATGGTGTGAGTAATGGGGAGAAGTACCCTGACGGAACCGTCATTCGCGTGTTCTGTATGCGGACAGACCGCGATACATATCCGTCTGAGTGGGCCTACAAGCTCCACTACGGCGTGACGGAGCCAGACCCGCCCCGAACGCTTGACGATGGGACGATTCGTCGGTATCTCGAAAATCGAAGATTTTCGACGACTCGTCGAAACGGCGGCCGTTTCGAGACGACAATTCACACGAAGACACGAAAGGGCACGAACTGCACGTCGCACCGGACCCAAAACCAGAGATAATCACCTTCCCCGGGATGGTCGAGCTCTGGGACCGGTTCTGGAACGAGATCCCCAAAGCCGAGTTCGAGGTCAAGTAAGGCCATACACCACGGTGATACCTATGAACGATACCACCCCGCCGCTGCACCCGATGGAGCGCGAACAGCTTCGAGTCGAATCAACCCTCATCGTGACTGTAAAGTCGTCCAAGGAGTTCCACAATGACGCCACTGACGGAATCGAAGCGCTCAAACGAGACGAGACGGTTGACTCCACGCCCACGCTCTCGTTCACCAGCTACGACGATCTGATGGAGACGCTGACGCCGCGCGTCCTCGATCTCATCGGAGCTATTCGCCGGGAAGAGCCATCTAGCATCAACGAGACCGCACGAGTTGTTGATCGAGACGTGAAAAACGTCCACGAAGAACTCAGTCGGCTTGCCCAGTTGGGCATTATCTTCTTCGAAGAGGAGGGTCAGCGCAAACGCCCAGTCGTTTGGTTCGACGAACTCGTCATTAATCTCCCGTTTGATCCAGAGACAGGTGACGCGGCAGCTGCCGCGCCATAAAAACCGCGCGCAAGTAGCTACTGCTAGACGTTCCCCAGATACGATCGCCGCTGTTCCATCCGTTCCCGGTCGGAGCGTTCGTCGTAGTGCTTCTCAATCACTCGTTCGGAGACGTCAGCACGACCTGAGACGGCCTGCGACGGGACGTCCGATCGTAACCAGTGCGTGATCGATCCGCGCCGGAACGGGTGGGGTGAGACCGATTCGGGACAGGTACTGGAGTTACTGTGATCGGTCGCGTCACAGGTTTTCGGATCTCGCCCGAGCGGACACGTTCCGTCGTGCCGACATGGTTGCGTCCACTTGTACGCATACCTCGAGATCGTGCTCCCAGCGATACGCCCCCTCTTGGTCGTAATGAGCGGCTCTCGGCCGTAGTCGTCCGTGACGTCGGGACGTTTGTGCTCGATCCAGTCGTCGAGGAGGTCGGCGATCGACTCCGAGATGGCGACGTGACGCTGGGACTTCGTCTTGTTCTTGAGCGGCGTGTCGGTGTCGGGTCGGTGTTTGAACCGGAGATACCGCTCGTCAGCATCGTAGTCCTCGACGTCAAGGGATCGGACGGCCCCCTTCCGGGCCATCGTGTGCCACATCACTGCGAGCGTCACGTGCGCCCGGCTGCAGTAGTGGTATCGTTCGAGGTTATGCAGGACCGATTGGGCGGTCTGAGAGTCGAGTTGCTCGTGTCGCGCCATGTCCGAGTCTTTGACAGCGGGCGACTGAACGCGCTGTGAGAGTCCACTCTCGACGGCCTCGATGCTCTCACACCAGCGGATGAAGACGCGGGTGGTGTCCATCATCCCCTTCTCCGTCGCTGGCGCCCAGTCGCTGTCCTTGCGACCCTCGATCTGGTACTCCTTGATGAGGCGGCCCGTGAGTTCGTTCAGGTTGGTGATCTCCCGCTCGTCGAGCCACTCGACGAACGAAGAGAGGCGCGACCGGTGGGAGATGATGGTGCCCTGAGAGAGGTTTCCTCTGCGATCTTCGAGGTACAATTCGAGTGCTCTGCTCGGGTCGATAGGTTCTAACTCCGACATACATATCACTTTTCTTATCTTAGCAAACCACCAGACAACACCGGAGTAACGGATCGTATTGTCAAGGCCTAAGCCCTGCAGATACATTGATCATCCATCCTAATCCAGATACAACAGGTGGTTATCCCCCTACTTTCCTCGTAATCGGTCTAGTCGCTCAGTCGGTGAACTGTGTGGGCCATAAGAACCTTTAATAGATATTGCCCATTTTGTTGCGTTAACTAAGCATTAGGGGGCTGTCACGACCTCAGAATGACAGTACACGGTTCGTGGTGGGAGCCGTGATGCCAGTGCTAGAGATTTACCAATGGACGATCTTCAGGTAGACCAGCGATTTGGCGAACGGGGGCAGGAGACAGATCCAGCAATCGGGGTGGATGCTGTCTCGAGCACAGCTGATGGCGACGCGATTGTGCAAACAGCAACTGACCTCTCCCGATATGGTACTGACGTGTTTGTGGCACTACCATCCGAGGCAGTGGGCCTGAAACGACGTCTTGAACGAGTTGACGTGACGCTCGTTGAAGTCGCGACCCAAGCTGATGATTCGATACGCGAGTTGGCGAAAGCGGGTAAGCAACGGGGGTTGCCAGGAATTATATTGCACCCTTCACCAGATTCGACAAGAGAGTTTGACTTTGAGGAAAGCGTGGCGACGTTTCAAACATCGGAGCAGTACGTAGTTGATGGGCACGTTCGAGACTCAACGTTGACAACGGGACGAATTGCAGCACTGATAGCCTCTGAACACAGCCAGACTGCATTACACCGTCTTCGAGACGAACTGCAGCAGTACGTGGATGGACTCTTAATTCTCGACGATACTGAGGGACTACAGTCCGCTGAGTGGACGGGTGATGCATTTACTGAGATTGAATCAATTGGTAGTGGTGAGTCAGGTATCTACAGCGGTTTAGCCCACGTGACGAGGCTGTATGCTGGGGGTGACGAGATTGTGTTGGTAGGGCCAGATACGACAGCAGAGGCTCTTACCGCAGTTCCGGATATGATCGAGCAGGTTTGTATTGGGGATGCAGATCTCGTTATTGGCCGCAGAATGACTGAGGCAGCAGGTTCGTCTGACAAAAGAGGTGAACTAAGTGAGGTTCTCCGTGGAGCATTTGGATTGGATGACTCATCACGTTCGGGAGCAGAGTTAGAAACCGGTGTCCAAGTACTTACGCTGCGGGTCGCGCGGGAATTAGAACGCCAACTGGACCAAGCAGCAACCCGCCTAAATGTAATTGATACCGTAATCCGTTCGGATCTGAACGTCAGTATCCACGAATATGCTCTCGAAGACGCTGCAAGTACTGAACACTCGGATATCCATCCTGAGGATCGAGTCTTACTCGGCCGTGATAGCGACGTGAGGCCGACAGTCAGTGTTGTGATGCCAACGATGAACGAAGAGGAAGGCATTCGCGAATGCATTGAACGGGTAAAACGTGCTGTCACACGGTCTGGGTATCAGACAGAAGTTCTCATTAGTGACGACTCGGATGATCGGACGCCGGATATCGCACGTGAGCTCGGGGCTATCGTGGTTGAACCTGATCAACCCGGATACGGCTACGCCTACCGCTATGCCTTCGAACACTGCCGTGGGGACTACATCATCATCGGGGATGCCGATACCACCTACGATTTCGAGCAGTTCCCAACCCTGTTAGAACCGGTTGTAGATGGCAAGGCGGATATGGTGATGGGCAGCCGATTAGAAGGTGAGATTAAAGATGGTGCGATGCCAGCTCTGCATCAGTACGTCGGTAACCCTGCGCTGACTCGGTTCTTGAATGTGTTCTACGATGCTGGGGTAAGCGACGCCCATTCCGGCTTTCGAGCGTTCCGTGCGGGGATGTTAGACGACCTCAATTTGGAAACGAATGGGATGGAGTTCGCCTCGGAGATGATTATGGACGCGGGAGCGCGCGATTTGACTATCGAGGAAATCCCAATCACATACCACGAACGAGAAGGTGAGGCAACGTTAGAGAGCTTCCGTGATGGGTGGCGTCACGTCCGGTTTATGCTGTTGAACGCTCCGGGGTACTTGTTTACCATTCCGGGGATGGTGATGGGTGCGGTAGGTGTGTTAGTAATGCTGGCAGCATTCACGGACGTATCTGCAGGTGGCCTGACGTTCGGAATACATACAGCGATTGCTGGGTCATTGCTCACGTTAGTTGGATATCAAGTAGCGAATATGGGTGCGTTCGCTACAGCAGCAAGTGATCCAATTCAACGCTCGGAAGACTTCATTACGACTACGATCATCGAACGGTTGACACTTGAACGGATGGCGACGGTCGGTGTTGCTGTGTGTCTCGCTGGTGTTACGTATGCAGCGTGGTTAGTGGTTCAGTGGGCAAACACCGGATTCACAGCGCTACCGATGGTCGTCGGTGACGTGCTTGCATTCACAGCGATCGTCATCGGGCTTCAAACGGTTTTCAACGCGTTCCTTATTAGCGCGGTCAGTAGCGACCCTTAACAGGGGTCCCGTGTCAGCTCTTCGGGCTGTGTAGGCCTTTTTCAGAAACCACTCTTGTCAGCAACGACTTTTTTGGATCAGTTACGCCAATACGTAATGACAAGTGATTCAACACTCGAAGGTCCGGTTTCGATATGAACCTCTCTGGTAAACGCATAATCGTCACCGGCGGTGCGGGCCTCGTGGGCTCGCATCTCGCCCGCTCGCTGCGCGCTGACAACGACGTCGTCGTCGCCGACGACCTCTCGAAAGGAACGCGTGACCGCGTCCCCGACGGCGTCGAGTTCGTTCAGGCAGATATGACCGACCTGCAGGACGTCGCCGATGTGATCACGGCCGACGTCGACCTCGTATTCCATCTGGCTGCCTACACCGACACTAACTACGCCGAGCCTCGAAAACTGTTCGAGGAGAACACCGAGATGACGTACAACGTCCTCGAACGGATGGACGAAGTCGGCGTCGACAACATCGCGTTCACGTCGTCGTCGACGGTGTACGGCGAGGCCCCGCGGCCGACCCCCGAGGACTACGCGCCGCTGGAACCGATCAGCGTCTACGGCGCGTCGAAACTGGCTGACGAGGGCCTCCTCTCCACGTACGCGCACTCGAAGGATTTCACTGTCTGGTGCTTCCGCTTCGCGAACATCGTGGGTCCGAACCAGCGCGGCAACGTCATTCCCGACTTCATCGAGAAACTCTTAGATGATCCCGAGACCTTGGAGATCCTCGGCGACGGCCGCCAGGAGAAGTCGTATCTCCACGTCACCGAGTGCGTCGACGCGATCTGTCACGTCGTCGCGAACGCTGACCGCGCGATGAACTCCTACAACCTTGGAACGCGGACGACCACCTCTGTCACCCGCATCGCCGACATCGTCACCGACGTGATGGACCTCGACCCCGAGTATGAGTACACGGGCGGCGACCGCGGCTGGGAGGGCGACGTCCCGCGGATGCGCCTCTCCGTCGAGAAACTCTCGGGACTCGGCTGGGAGGCCGAGTTGTCGAGCGACTACGTGGTCCGCCGCGCCGCCGAAGAACTGTACGCGGAATTGGAATAGCCGGAGTCAGAGGGAGCACCTCGGAATCAATCTCTGAAATACTTCGAACGTCTACAGGGTATCCGGTACACATTTGAAGTCGTGTTAATGTGTTGAATATATGGAAAATAACCGAGTTCTAGTGACAGGTGGAGCTGGATTTATTGGATCGAATTTGGCGAATTCTTTGGCCCAAAATAACGACGTCGTTGTCGTGGACGATCTATATTTGGGAACGCCTGAAAACCTCAATGGCCCCGTTGAGTTCTATAACAAGTCCGTGCTCGCTGATGACTTACCAACGACAGACGTGGATGTTGTGTTTCACTTAGCTGCATTATCGTCGTACAAAATGCACGAAGAGAACCCACAGAAAGGAGTCCGTGTTAATGTTGAGGGATTCGTGAATACGGTTGAACAAGCACGGAAAGATGGGTGTGAGACCGTAGTCTATGCGTCTACATCATCGATCTACGGATCCCGAACTGAACCGTCTCCAGAAGGTCTTCCAATTGAGGCACGAACGGGATACGAGGCGTCAAAATTAGCCCGGGAACGATACGCGGAATATTTCCACGAGCATTATGATATTGCGTGTGCAGGAATGCGGTTTTTCTCAGTGTATCAAGGATTTGGCGGGGCCGAGGAACACAAAGGTGAATTTGCAAACACAGTCGCACAGTTCACACATCAAATCGCAAATGGCGAAGCACCAAAATTATTCGGCGATGGCACACAGACCCGGGACTTCACGCACGTGGAGGATATTATCCGTGGGTTAGAGTTGGCCGCAGATAACGAGCTACACGGAATTTACAACCTCGGGACTGGGGAGAGCTACAATTTCAACACGATGGTTGCGATGATCAATGAGGTGCTTGGAACCGATGTTGAGCCAGTGTATATTGAGAATCCCTTTGATGTGTACGTCCACGATACGAAAGCAGACTACTCGAAGATGCACGAAGCTACCGGATGGGAACCAATGATCGGCTTTGAGGAAGGTGTCCGCAGAGTGTGCACTCCCTATCTCCAGAATTTATCAGCTCAATAAGGACTCACGTCGAAGCTTTTGGGGTTCTTATTCGACAACAGGGTTCCCACAGTTAACACAGACGTATTTCCCTTCTATCGTTTCAGCTGCTGGAGCGTTGCATTTTACGCATTTAACTCGCGCACCTCGGACTGATTTAGGATAACGTGACACTGCCTGAATCAATTCTTGTTGAAGATAAAAGTATTACCGTACCGCTCTGTGTCACCTGAACCACTCCAACGCTAGGTAGGAGATATTAGGGGCGTAGGCCATCTTGACCTCCGGCGAGAGAGGCTTCGATTTTCTCAATCGATGTTGAAACGGCGGCCAACTCATCGGCAACCTCGAGATGTCGCGGGATACAACTTGTGAAACATAACTGTGTCCTAATCTGCTCAATCTCTTTGCGAGTCTTCTCTAGCCGGGTACTGGCATCTTCCAGCGCAATTGGCTCTTGACCACTCCACGGAGTGGTACACTCGTCTTCTGTCTCCTCGATTGTTTGGTCTTGCAAAAATTCCAATGTGATTTCGTCAGGTACACTACTCTCCGAGTTCTCTTTGAGCGCTTGGAATTCTTTCTTCGCTTCTCTCTGATGCCGACTCATCTCCTCAGTATATGACCGCTCCTTTGGGATATTAGACATTACAGTTCGGTTGGAGGAGTGTTCTGCGTTAAGTGCTCTGCCGTTTTGGAGATTTCTGAATGTTGACCCAAACGAGCTTGTCAACCCACTTGGTCAAACGCGGGACTGATGGACAGATGGACCACAATCTTGCAGTCGGAATTACTGCCTCGGGTATCTGCCTTGTATCTCGGTGAAAAGGGCAATCCGGTAAATGTATACTGTTGGTTGACCATTTGCAACTGAGGAACGGGGGATCTCCCACTTGGCGCAGAACCGCGTTGTTAGGACCCCCGTTCCTCTATCATCCCCACTTTCCCCCCTCCCCCTTCCGGGGATGCTCTTGTGAAATCCTCGTAGTTACTGGTGGATGAGTGCCGATTGAGGAGAGTGCTACTGCACTGATGTATGCCAGATAATGCGAGTCTCGGGTCGTGTTCAAGGTATATTCAGAGTCGTTGAGAAATTACAGATATATGATTGTAATTGAAAATTAGATTTAATTCCTATATTTGATTTTCAGGTAACGGCTGTAATACGCTATATAAGGGCTATAATCTGGATACTGTAATTTCAGTTTCTTGTATGATATCTACATACTATTGGTAGTTACGATTATATGAATGTGGAAAGGGGGCCCACCAGTACATCCCAGCGACACGATTCCACACCAATTTGAGGCTACAAACTATTCCACGACCAGTTCTACTCAGGAACGAAAAACCAGTTGCGACGGACCATTTACTTCAGCGATATTCTCGACTGGTACCAACGACGCTGCCTCCGAAAACTGGCGCCACTATGCGTCAAAGAACTCAACAGTGTTTAGTAGTGCTTAAACAGAAGCTGTCGCACGTCATCTTTTGTCCGCACACCCACTGTTGTTCCATCAGGAAGATCAACTTCGTAGGGTTCCTCGCCACCGGATGCCTCTCGCCAGTTTTCACTATGTGCATCTAACATTTGATTAGCAGCTGAGAGAATCGAATCTGATCCGCTGGATGACTCATTGGATGATGGCTCTGTTGAGGATGCAGAAGTTGATTTACCCTCCGACTCAGCTTCGGTCGACCCCGCTGTTTCATCATCGACCTCAGAGTGCTCATGCAGTCTTGCAGCGAATTCCTCGACGCCGAGCGTAGCAAGCAACATCCCACGCATTGTCGCACTCTCGATCCCACTTCCCGGAACTTCCTCAACGGTGGCAGCGACGCGTTGGAGTTGTGGGGACTCTGCATCCGCAATGATCTCGTACGCTTTCGTATTGGTCTGATTTCGCTGTTCTGGTGGCGTGTAGGTGTCAAGCAAATATTGAACCGCGTCTTGTGGTCTGACGTGCCCGTACGTATCGATGTAGGCCGCTTCGAGTCCCGCTTGGATATCGTTGAGAGCAGCGACCTGTGCCTCCGTGACCGTGATTGTTGGCATACTCTGACTCCTGACGCCACCATCCTGTAGTTTGTCCCCGATCAACGTCGGATACCCAATCCAAACCGAGAGTTTTGATCGTTATTGACTGAAGCGGGAACGTTGAAGATGATTGCTACCCAAGGACCGCTATGGACTGTCCGCGCTGTGGGACAGAGCTCACCGCGTACGCCCTCCCCGATACCAAATCAGTCGCTGTCGTGTGTGATCGCTGCGGGTTTGCTGATGTGCCTGCATCACACCGCGACGAGCTGCCGCCTGTGGAATCGTGGGATCACGCCTTTGAGCGGTTCGAGCGCGTAGTGGGTTCAATACGTGATGGGACTCAGGATGTGCGGACTGCTAGTGTAGAAGTTCCGACCGATCGCAACGATGGAAGTTCCGAGATCTCACTGGAGGAGAGTGGTGTGTCAGTGAGTGCAGTTCTCGGAAGCCGACCACAGACAGATACCGAGAAAGACCAAAAATCCAACTCAACCGATGTTGCGGATGATGACGAAACTTCTGAAAACAGTGAGTGAGCGAGACTAGTCCGTCTGTGCTTCTTCTTCAACCACTTCTTCAGAAGCTTGGTTTTGTGCAGCCCGTTGTTCTTCAGAGCGAGCGGCGACAAGTGCCCCCTGTGCAACACTGTAGAGAGGATTCTCTGCTTGCCGGACGTCGCTAATAGAGAACGGAATGTTTGCTTCGTTGAGTCGTTCCTCGAAGAGTGCCTCGAATCCCTCCGGACTTGAGGTCCCACCAGTCACGACGACTGGGACATCAAGGCCTTCTTCGACATCTTCCTCATCTACCTCTTTGATGAGGTTCTCAATCACGTAATCAAGCAGGTTATCGTAGTAAATACTGAGTGCGCCTTCGACACCGCCGACGTCTGTCTCGAAGTCCAACGAGAAGTCCTCCTCTTTCACAGACGTGACTTTATCGACCGGGGTCCCCGTGGCTTTCGCTGCTTGCTCGTCAATCCAGTCACCACCCCGTGCAATCGAGAATTTCATCACTGGGACCGCATAGTACGACAGACACACGTTCGTCATTCCGGCACCGAAACTAATCCCAAGCCCAGTGAACTCACGATTGGCGAGTTCAGAGTAAATGACTGCCATTCCTTCGTTGATCGGTTCAGGTTGATATCCCATATCCGCGAGGAGGGATTCAATGGTTTTCTGATGGTATAACGTCGAGACGTCGTCATCGATGGGATCCGCAGGAACGGAGAAATAGAGCAACTCATCGTCGTATTCCGGCTCACCAACAACCTGTTCAGTGATCAGTTTGATCATCGGAATTGCGGACTGTTCGTCGCTGGATAAGATTCCTGCTTGCATTGGGCGGCGCGTCTCTTCGTTGAAAATATTCGCGAAATTCAGCGCGTCGTCACCGACAATATACACTTGGTTATCCTTCCTGATATGAAGGACATCACTGCGTGAGAGCATTTGTTCGGCCATATCACTGTACTCGATTTCAACGAACGAGTTCCGTTGTTGGACAAATACGGTCTCGCTGCCATCCTGTCGTGCGGAAAGAAGGTTCATCGTCCCCACGTCTATAGTAACCGTTAGAACTTTTTGCTCGGAGACTGTTGTAAGAGATAGTGGAACATCTCGACGAGATCTCTGTCGAGGAATTGCAAGACGCTCTTGACAATGTGGACGGAAAGAAGCCGACACAACGGCTCTTAGCCGCAATCGCGTACAAGAACGGTGTAACTCAGACTGAGCTAGCCGAGTGGTACGACGTTCAGCGGCGGACCATCTACAGCTGGCTCAAGCGACTCGACACCGACGAGTCGCTTGAGCAAGCCGTTTCTGACGATAAACAAACTGGGAGAAAACGTAAACTCTCAGAACCACAGCAAGAAAAATTCGAAGAAACCGTTCACGAACCACCTGAAGAGGTCGGGATCGACGCGCCGGCGTGGACGCCGGCGCTTGCCCAAGAGTATCTCGAAGAAACGTACGGCGTCGAGTATTCAATCCCGAGTTGTCGGCGGTTGCTGAAAGAAGCGGGATTGAGCTACCAGAAGCCACGCCGCTCAGCCGCCGAAGCCGACGACAACGAGCAAGAAGCGTTCCACGACGAGCTCAAAAAAAGCGGCGGGAAATGGACGCCACCGTAGTCTGTATCGACCAAACCAAGAAATCCGTGCAAGTTGAGCCGCGTGCCGCGCGGAAACCACGCGGCACGCGGCCCTCGGTCGAGCTTTCAGGCCAACGTGATTGGACGTGTCTGCTGGGCGCGATCACTGAGGACGGTGATCGCTTCTTCTCTCGATTTACCGAGTACGTTACGGCTGAACACGCGAAACATTTCATTTTAGCATTATGTGACGAATTCGAAGATGACTTGCTCGTCGTGTTGGACGGAGCGCCGTATTTTCAGGCGTCGGCCGTCGCGGACCTGGCGGCCCGTGACGACCTCGCCTTCGTGACGTTACCCTCGTATTCACCGGAGTTGAATCCGGTCGAAGAATGCTGGAGACAACTGCAAAAGGCTCTTAGCAACCGCTTCTTTGACTCGCTCAGCGAGTTAACAACAGCGATCGACACCGCTCTCGACAAACTCTCTGTTCCTAAAGTGAGCAATTACTTCTAATGGATACTATAGAAGCACCACGTGGAGTTGTACATCTTCGGAAAACCTACTGTGTGAATAATCAACAACTAAATAATACCTTCTTGTACAATATATGACTGAATGTTCTCCTCGGCTGTTCTTGAGTCTGAAAGCATACTGATCTCTGGTCCCTCGTTTTCGGGAAAGCAATCGTTGTTTTACACGTTACTTGATGAAATAGCCACACAACCCCTCGTAATATCGACCCATTACAGTAGCCGACAAACGAGGATAGATTATGCTCAAGCGGTCGGTAAACAACAGGATCCGCCGCTCGTGATCAATTGTACTCCTTCACAGTCAAGTTCTAACAATGAGACAACTCCCGACAACATAGAACACGTTGAGAATGTAGATAACCTGACGCAAGTTGGGACCAAGTTCATCTCCTTCGTGCAGTCACATCCCGGAGAGGATCTCGCAGTCGGGATTTATTCATTAACTCCTCTTCTTGTCTATACTGCCTCGAAAGAGGTGTATAAATTCGCCCACGCCTTGCTTACCCAAGCGCGAGCACAGGAGTGGCCCGTCATTGGGGTTCTTGATTTAGGAATCTACGACGAACAAACGATTTCTACGATCCAATCATTGTTTGATTGCAGTATTCGGACAGCACTCTGTGATGGTGGCCGGAAGTTCCAGACTCGAACACGTACTGGAACGACAGAGTGGACCTCCTTTTGATTCGGTCGGTCTCTGGTAAGTGGAGTAGAGCCAGTTGTTGAAGACTGCTTTGCGGACCTCTCGTTTTCCTTATCGACGCAATACTGGTCGCGAGTCAAGCGATTCACTGAGTTGGCTGCTGTGACTTCAGTGACGACGACTGGACCGAGATCGCCGCCGAATACGTGTGTGTCGGTTGGACGACACTGATTAACTAACGGCCGAGAACCTGAGACCCGTCTCGGAAGCGATGAGAGCTCTCAAACAGTCCGACAACTGAGAGTGGCCGAGTCACCCAACTCGACAGATGGCCACACTACAAGCGACGACGATGTTGACTGGGCGGCTCTATCGGAGCCACAGGAAGTTCGGGACTTATATGAGAACCACTGCTCCAGAATGGTCAACGAAAAAGTCGCCGATCAGTATGACAAATATTGAGTCGGGGTTTGGGATTTCTCACTAGTAACTGAATATAGCGACTTTCCACGATTTTTCATAATGAATGCAAGGCAGAAACCCGCGACTGTAGGCGCGGGAGGAAGCCGACAACCCATTACATAACCCATCCTCGATGGTATGCTGACTCCCCCACGCCAATCCGAAATAACATAAGTACAGTCTCCTACGTATGAAGTACAGATGGTGGGAGACTCAGCCACTCGAACCGTCCCCGTCAAACTCGACGTGGACGAGAGTGCCGCTGAACTCCTCCACCACACAACCGACCACTTCCTCGACGCCGCCAACCACGTCGTCAACGTCGCGTGGGAACCAGACTGGAAACTCACCAACAAGCAAAAACTCCACGACCTCACTACTACGACGTTCGAGATGACTCACCGCTGCCAGCCAATCTCGTGCAAGCCGCACGAAACAGAGCCGCAGAAGCAGTCGATGGTGTCGTCGCACGATGGAAGAAAGCCTCGAAACCCGAGTTTACGTCTCAATTCGCCAGTTACGACGCCCGAACCGTCACGGTCAACGACGACCACGCAACACTAGCCACCATCGACGGACGAGTGACCGCAGAGTTCGTCCTCCCAGACGAACAGCGTGACACGCCACACTCGGCGTACCTGTTCAACGACGACTATGATGTGAACGGGGCCACGCTCCACTACGATACTGTTGAGGGCTGTTTCTACCTTCACGTGCGGACAAAGCCCGCCGTGGAGAACGATGATGCCGAACAAAGCGATGCCAAGCACGTCTCCGTCCTTGGTGTTGACCTCGGCATCACAAACATAGCAACCACATCAACGGGGCGCTTCTGGAGTGGCGGCGAACTCAACCACTGGCATCGAGAGTACGAGAAGCGACGAGGCGACCTGCAACAGACCGAGACTCGGTGGGCACACGAGAATGTTCAGCGGGTCGGTCGCAAACAAACCGGACGGTTCGAGCAGATGCTTCACACCATCTCGAACGAGCTGGTAGAGGAAGCCCTTGAGAATGAGTGTACGCATATCGTGTTCGAGCAACTCAAAGGCATCCGCGAACGTTTGCCGCACGCGAAGGCGGTTCACAAGTGGGCGTTCCACCGCTTGTTCGAGTACGTCACGTACAAAGCCGAGTCGCAAGGGCTTGTAGTGAAGCAGATTAATCCGGCGTACACGAGTCAGCGTTGCTCGAAGTGTGGATTCACCCACGAGGACAATCGTCCGCACAATACTGGTCAAGACGGTTCGGTTGTCTGAAGTGTGGATACGATATTCACGCGGATTACAACGCCGCGAAGAATATCGGCTTGAAGTATCTCCGCGACCAGCAAAAGCCTGGGCGTGGAGGCGTACCCGTAGGCATGCGCTTGAACAGCGGGATGGTGAACGTGAACGGCGAGTATTCGCCTACCCCTTTGACGGGTTAGAACGGGAGTCCACGCTGAATGCCACGCCATGAAGGGCGTGGTAGCTTACTGCAACAATGGCCAGTATCGCGAATCCGCACACGGTGTAACACCGTTTGTAACCCTTCGCCAGCACACCATCCAGCACACCATTTTACACCATGTGCTGGCTCGCCCGACACCCTCTCTATGGGGGTAGCATCCAATAGAGATGATAGGCCTCTTGCGCCACAAAAGCCCGAGCCCCTTACACAGACTCCTGAGTCCTGAGTAGTGCACAATATGAGAACGCCGTTTATTCTTGTTTCACAACCCCGGTTGATATGGCCTGTTGCCTCCGACTATTGGAAATGCGCTGTGATTCAAAGCCGGTTCCCCGTGAAGAGAAAGCTATAGAGACTACTACTTCAAATACTGATAGTTACACCGCTGCACCGGGCACGCTGACCTATAGGGTGGAGCAATGAGCACTGCACCGGTGGCGTTCAATTTCACACTGCGCTTGATGAGCAGATATTTGAGTTTCATAGAGGTGGCGTGAGAGTTGTCTCAGTCAGATAATTATCTTCGTGCCACTCCTGAGGTGTGATATTTTCTCAAGAGACTGAGCGTGCGACGAACTGAATTAGCACATCTAACCGAGAAGCAGGTGTATGTTGTGAGTAACAGATTGTATCTCAAACTATTCTGACTTGGAACAGGTAGCCGGTTATATCACCAGGTCATTGCTCCCATCTTGAATCTCAAGAGAGACTGCGCGGTAATTATGGGTTGTTGCCTGTGGGTCAAGACAAGGCAACTCTGCGTGTATTTAATCAGGGAAAGATGGTAAAGAGAGGTGTCCATTAACGGATAGCCCCATAGTGGGGTGTCGGGGACAGTAGAAATTGGCATACAATGGTATGGTGGATGGCATACCAGCAATGGTATAGTATCACATTAATACCAATATTTGGATTTGTGTGAGAAGCTCGAGTTGGGTGGACAAGATCTACACTGATACCTCACTTCGAGAAGAATATAGAACTCAAATCGGTGAGGAGGTAATTCACTGTGTCCCAAATATTTGCACATATTCAGCACAGAACTGTGGTCTACTGCCGTGATTCGGGTTCCTGTTCATCTGACCACTTGAGCAGATGGGCTTGAAGTTGTCCTGAGGTATTGATCTTGAAATAGACGACAACTGAGCTCGACCTTTCTATGCCATCCTATACCATCAGTAATGGTATGAGATGGGGCATTCTTCGAGGTGTGTTGAGACCACTTGGTAGCCCAGTTCAAGTATTGAAGTAATTTCAAGCTCCTATTAGTGCGCTACTGTCCCCTTGCGTATCTTTGCTGGCAGCCGATATTGAGTGATGCGTAACACTGAGGAAGTGCGCTTATGCGAGAGCATCCGTGTCAATAGTATGACTAGCGACGAAGCGTTCACGGACGCTGAACGCATCGAACTTGGCTTGAATCCGTTACAGGACGATCGATTATCCGACACTGACGATCTGTGGCGAATGCTTGCACGCCTTGGCCACGAATCGGGTGACAATATCCCGACGACCGTTTGGGATCACGCGGTTTGGACGTGCCCGCAGGACGACTGTGACGGACTTCTGAGCCTCATCGATACACGAGTTCGAGGTCTTCCCGCCGATCCTGCAGATCTCGATGAGAGTGTGGACACCGATGATGCGGATCTGTATCAGCGTATCAGCAACGCTCAATCGTCGACCGTCCCGGTCGTCACCTGCAGCAACTGCAATTCCGTCTTTGAGGCGACGTTCCGTCGGGTCATCGATCCCATAGAGAGTGGTCTTCCTGAGCCACGCATTGTGGAAACACCCGATACCCTAGGTGGCAGGCCACGGATTGCTGGCACACGGATTGGCGTCGAACATATCTGGTGGTTCTCCGAAAGGGGTGATGGTACCGCCGAGATCGCGACTCGACACTTCCCGCACTTGAGCGAAGCACACGTGTCTGTGGCCGTTGAGTGGGCAGAGGATCATCCAGATCGGATGGAGAGGATTCGTCAGGAGAACAGGGAACTGCAACTCCAGCACGATATTTTCCAATCGGTGGTGCAGGCCGTCGTCGAAGATTGTCTCGAGGACCTTTGGTCGGTGCTCGTCAACGCACGGTCGCGGGATGTAGACACCTTGAATCCTGTTACGAGTCTTCTTCGGAACGGTTTCGAACACGCTGATGGACTGGATATTGGTGTCGATACGGATGCTGGGACGATCACAATTGACGTGGCTGACAAGCTAGTGAATTCGATGGGAGATTTCGATACGACGGACTCCTCGAAGTGATTAGTTTGTCAACAACTGGGTGTTGATGGAGTGTGTACCGCCCTCTCGAACTTTGCTCTGGTGAATCATTAGACGGCGTTGACTTGCGGGGGACCAGATCCGACGACTGGTGGCGCTACGCTGGGACAGTTTGAGCAAAATTCCTTGGAAACCGTGAGAGCGGTACGTTTGGACTCCCTCACAGACCCGATTAAATCACTCATCCTAACGAAGGATGGCGATTCACCAAAGCTGCCTTGTAACTTCCATAATCGGCAAGTGGTGGGAGTCTCGTGTTGATGTACTCTCGGGTTTGGCCAACTTGGTGGGCAATGTTTGTTGCAACGTTTCGTTCTCCATCTGCCAGCACCTTCAAAATCTCAAAATCCGTCGGCTGTGTGAGGCGAAGTAGCATACGTTCGTGATTGAATTGGACCTCCATTAAGCCCAGGGTTGCCAGCGGGCGACCGCTACCTTCGTTCTGACTCTGGCACTTTGATATCGACATATTGTCCTTCCCACTCTTTCCTTGCTGTGATTTCTCGTCCGCCCCTTCGGGTGAGCTTGTAGCTATTGGTACGACGATCGACTTTGCCTTTCTCAACTAGTCCTTTCTCAACAAGTGTATCCAGATTTGGATAAAGTCGTCCGTGGTGGACTTCTTTCTCATAGTAATTTTCCAACTCATCTTTGACGGCAAGCCCGTGTGGGTCCTCCAGTCCGGCAATCACCGTCAGCAAATCACGTTGGAACCCAGTCAAGTCATTCATACCTGCAGTTAAACCGACTGCGTAGTATAGTCTTTCATATTTGTGTCTTTTATTTTACCATTTCTTTGAACTGCACTTTCAGGTTCTCTCTCGAAAAGAAAGAGCTCGGCCGGTCCATATGAACTCCGATCTTTCCAGACAGCGCGCTGAGACCGATGCGTTGGATCGGCTCCGGCAGCGAGTACGCCCGGCGCAGCCAGCGACCATCTTCGCGCTCACGGTTTCGGTCTCACCCGCGTTCGAGACGGTGAGTTCGACGCCGTCATGACGCTCGTCGACGTCGACGACAGTGTGCTCCTCGCGGACGTCTGCACCCGCGTCGCGAGCGCACTGCGCGAGTGTTCGATCAAGTTCGACTCGGTCGATCACGTTCGAGACCTCCGCGTTTTTATAAAATGGATTCGCCCCGGAATCGGGGCCCCCAACGTGAAACCGCGCGCCGTAGACGCGGTTCTGAAGGAGTTCGGCCTTCGCCGCGTTGGGAACGTACTCCCAGATGTCGGTGCTGACGTGGCCCGAGCACGCCAGCGGCGTTCCGATAGTCCCCTGCTCGAAGGCGACAACGTCGTTACCCGCCTCAGCGGCGCGCCGAGCGAAACGCGCCCCTGCGGGCCCGACACCCACAACCGCGAAATCGTGCATATGTCTTCTAATATCAGTGAAATTAGTATATATCCTTGGCGGCACTGTCTAGTTAGCGTAGATTGAGGAGCGAGCAGGTCGTTGAGTATCTTATCCAGAGATGCTCTCAGACCTGCTCAACAAGGATTTAGACGGTGAGTTAGATGAATGTTGGGAGCGTGAGCGGACGGCGACGCCCGTCAGGGCGTTCGCCGTCCGGCTCCACGCGACCGGATGTTCGCTCAGAGAAACAACAACGATTCTCGCTGAATTAGGCGTTGAACGGTCACATCAAGCGGTTTGGCAATTGGTACATCGGCTGGCTGACAGCGTTCCTGACCCGCCGTCGGCTACGCCGACGCGGGTCGCGGTTGACGAAACTGCTGTCCGAATCAACGGTGAGCTGTCTTGGGTATACGCTGCAATAGATCTCGACTCAAAGTTGTTGCTCGGCGTCGATCTCTTCGAACGACGAGGAACCGATCCAGCGACTGAGTTTCTCCGCAAACTCGCCGAGAAACACGATCTTTCGGACACTGAGTTCTTTGTTGATGGCTATGGGTATCTGACTGCCCTCTTTCGAGTAGATTTGAGCGGTCACCTTGACTACGTAGACCGAAACCTCATCGAAAAGTGGTTTCACACTCTCAAAATGAGAATTGACCGCTTTCATCACTCTTGGGTCGGCAGTCGGCCTACCGTCGCCCAGTGGCTTGCACAGTTCGCGTACTACTATAACTTTCAACGACCGCACCAAGCGTTAGATAATCAAACGCCAGCTGAGGCTGTTAACTAGACAGTGCCCCAAGAACCTATATTGTAGTCACCACTACAGGACGAGTCGCGTTTAATAGTATGGCTTGTGTTACGCTCCCAAACAGCACTTTCCCAGTTGGAGTCCGCTTACGGCCGCACATAAAGATGCTATCTACGTCCTTATTCTTTGACACGGAAAGGATTATTTCCTTCGGATCACCGTGTTCGCGCCTTACTTCTGTTTGAGCTCCGTAATTGTCCAGTTCTCGTACGGCCATCTCGACGCTCTCTGGAATCTCCTGTTTCGCATATACTTCATCAGATGAAATAGTTCCTCCCTCATCTGTAACCTCAAATTCCTCAAATACATTTAGTATGATTACTTTAAGATCGGTAGGATCACGAGGCAGTGACATTACTGAACTTACAATTTCTTCGGCACGTTCTTTATTTGAATCAATCGCCAATAATGCGTAGTACATATTGATAGCTAACTGATTTATATATAATTAAATCTATTGTTCTGCTGAATATCGATCTAATCCGCCGATATCACGGGATTAGAGGCATTAATTCGAATAATTCGGGTCTTTCCTTGGAATCGACCTCCTCGACTTCATTGAGCAGTGTCGCGACCTAGCTACTTGACTTCGCACGTTAGACGAACATCCCATCGATCCGGTGCATTAGCTCGTCGGTGCTGCGGTTGGGACTGCTCAGTGTTCACGTGAGAAGGTTCTGAACGCTTTCACGGAAGGATCGCTTGATGTCGTTCCGGAGTGAGCTCGCGTGCGCGAGAACCGTTTCAAGAGCGCTGGATGCAGCACCGAACTTGAGGAGACTGTAGGCCAGTATCAGCAGGTGCCAGTGACGACTGGCACCTGCGGCGTGCCGTAACTCGCAATCCCCAAAACCAAGGTCCTACTTGGTGTCTCTGAAGAATGTCTCAACCCGCCATCTCATCGCGTACAACTCGATGAGATAGCTCGCCGGTGCATCGATTTTGTTTGCTACGAAGGACTTCACGCCCGGATATTCGTCTTCTTTGGTTGATTCCTTCTTGGTAATCAGCAATTTCACCATAACAAGACGGTTTACGTCACGTTGCTGCGTCCAGATATGGTAGATTTCGCTGTCGATCGTACGCGGGACTGTATCAATGCGCTGGCGGAGCGCATAGATATGATTCTGCCCCCAGATGTACCTAGGAACAGTGTGGTCGTAGAACTTCCCAGCGTGAGGGATTTTGTCACCGGTTTTGTACGTGAAGGTGTCGTCGATGATGACGACACCATTACTGCTCCACTTCGTGTCGTTCCCTGTTGAGCTGACCTTTTCCCCAGTCGTACTCGGTGAGGAACTTGTTCAAGACCCGTTCGCTTTTCGCCGGGAGAACATAGGTGGAGATGTCCTGCACAGTCTTATTGCTGGCGGCAACAAGATCTGTGACGTAGGCCTTGGCGCGGTGTTTCTGCCCCCTTGAGCAACCCTCCAACTAACCGATTGGCTCATTATATGACAAAAAACGACGTAATCGGGAGCATCAACGGCTCACAGACGCTCGACGCGCCCCACCAGCATAAGGTGTAAATTCAAGTAACTAAAGACTACCGCTATGGAGTCATAAATGTTTATTGCTGTGTGGAACCTTTAACGAATAAGATGGAAATCGATCCTAGGAATTTAGACGATTCAGAAGAGCTCCATCATTTAACTTCCTCAATTGTGGCACCGCGTCCAATAGCTTGGGTAAGCACTCGCTATGGTTCAGAGGACAATCTCTCTCCATATAGCTATTTCAATGCTGTTAGCTTCGATCCGATCGTGATAATGTTCGCGGCGATCGATAATAGAGAGGGTCTCAAAGATACGCCGAGGCTCGTACTGGAATCTGGTGAGTTTGTCCTCAATATTGTCGATGAAAGTACCTTTGAAACAATGGACAAGACGAGTACGCGCACCGAGAAGGACGAGTTCGATTTATTTGACATTGAACGTGAGGAGGCAGTAACTATGAATGTTCCACGAGTCGCCGACGCCGTTGCTCATCTTGAGTGTTCACTCGAATCTCACGTCCGAATATACAATTCTACTGTAATTTTTGGAAATGTTGAACACTTATCTATCGAGGATGAAATAACTACTGCGGGTCACATTGATCCGCAGAAGCTGGATTCAGTCGGTCGTCTGGGCGGACCATTGTATACGGCCCTCGATCGTAGCGATGTCGAATGGACACCAGAACGACTCCATTGAATCCTTTCATTTAGTATGATTGAGGAAGCCCAAGAATATGGTGTCCGAGGTAATTCCAGATCATCTGTTCAGTGATGGGGACCGTGCGACTGTGGCGGATGAAGCTAGAGGCTGCAGCCATACTCGTTTCACTCAAAGCTGCACTGCCCCCAAAGGTTGTCATCGCCGCTTCGCTCGCGCTCCAAGCCGCCTTTGCGGCTTCTAGGTTCGCGATGTTGGAGAGTTCACCGACTTCACCTTGCTGTTTATCGTACTGCCACGCCGATTTTTGGATCGCGAGGCGGGCAGTCTTTAGCTCTGCGTATGCGTCCGCGAGTGGATGCTGAATCGCTTGGTGGCCAC
This sequence comes from Halobellus sp. GM3, assembly GCF_052545375.1. Taxonomy (NCBI): domain Archaea; kingdom Methanobacteriati; phylum Methanobacteriota; class Halobacteria; order Halobacteriales; family Haloferacaceae; genus Halobellus; species Halobellus sp. GM3. Next base: position 59,859 of record NZ_JBQWLT010000012.1, read on the forward strand.
CGATGGGCTCCGACCAAACCTCGCGGTGCTTGGCGTACTCTACAGCCTTGTCGAGTGCCCAGAATCCGGTTCCCAGCGATTGCGCTGCCGTTCCTATTCGTTCGACGTTGAGCGTATCGAACACGTGCCGGAGGCCATGGTCGATTTCGCCCAAGACTGAACTCTCAGGAACTTGGAGGTCGTCGATGTACACGCGGAAGATATCGTGCGGCCAGTAAATATCGACGTCGAGTTCTTCGGTCGAGATTGCGCTGTTGTCTGGATCAACGATAAACATCGTGATCCCATTGATTCGACGCTCTACTTCGGACTGGGGGGTCGTCCGTGCGAGGAGCAACATATGCTCGCCGGATTCAGCTGCCCCGATGAATTTCTTCTCCCCGTTGATCACGAATGAATTTCCATCACGTCTCGCGGATGTCTGGATATTCGTCGTATTAATGCCCGCTTCCGGTTCCGTAATACCAAGTGCCCAGCGTTGCCCCTCCTGTGCTATTTTCGGGAGGTACTTCTGACGTTGCTCTTCTGTCCCTCCTTTGAGGATAGATAATCCGCCGAAGACAGCACCGCCCATAATGCCGGTGAGCCATGCACCTTCCCGTGCCATCGCCTCAACAAACAAGGCGAGTTCAAACACGCCTTCACCCTTTCCTCCGTACTCTTCGGGAAAGAGCATTCCAACCCACCCGTCCTCCGCGATGTCGTCGTACACCTCTTGAGGATACTTGCTGTTGTGATAGACGTCTTGCCAGTATTCCTCTGAATAACCGCTCGCTATCTTCCTTCCCTCTGCCTGAATTTCATTCTGACGGTCTGAAAGGGTGAAGTCCATCGGGAGGTATTCGAGGACACACACCTTTAAATTACCGGATCGATAGAAATAGATGTCTCCCAACACTCAAGCTACGATCCGAGAACTTGATGGCCGATTACCCCAGCCTCCCGTGCGTAGTATCCTTCGTATTAAGACAGCGTCGTACGGCGAGATGTATAGAACGAATCAGCGGTGAGGACGGGTAAGCTCCTCGGTGATTAGAGGAACATGACTGGCCCGAAGATTATCCCTGTTACGAAGAAAACGATACTCGCTCGAAGATACGATCGGAGCACCGATCGACCACTGTATCCTGTAAAGGCCACCGTTAGTGCGATGAGACTCACCATAGCAACTAACGCTGCGATGATTACATTCGGAACGGACCACGTCAACAGAGATGGGTAGAAGACGAATAAGAATGGGATGAAGTAAACAGGACCACCAAGGGTGAGAGTAGCCTTCGCTGCCTCGAAGAATTCAACATCGGCAATTCTACAGGCCACGGCAACTGCCACAGCAATCGGCGGAGTGATTGAAGACAGCATCGCGAAGTAGAACACGTACATATGGGCAACGAGAGGTTGTACCCCCAATCGAATCAGGGCCGGTGCAACAATCGTCGCAACCACAATATACGCTGCTGGGGTCGGTAGCCCCAGTCCGAAGAGGATGCTCACGAACGCGACGATGAAGAGCGTAATCAGTAAGGATCCACCACTTACGGTGAGAAGGGTGATGCTAATTCGTTGTCCGAGTCCACTGAACGACAGCACGTTAACGACGATTCCCAGTGCTGCAAGGAGACCGACGAATGGGGCAAGTTTCTCGGCACCATCCCACAGTCCCATAATTATCCCCGATATAATATCCAACAGGCGTCCGTCAATCATCAAATAGATACTGCGGAAGACGAGAAAAATCAGAATCGTGTAGCCACCGGCGAGCATGATGGGCAGATTCATCACCATAAGCCCATAGATTAACCCAACTAATGGAATCCCATACTGGAGTCCACCCCAAATTGACATTTTATCTTCTTCAGCCGTCTTTGTGACGTTCTCCAGTTTCACGGACCATCCATTTTTGAGGACGGCGAGGTGGATTCCTAAAGCGAGGATCACGTAGAAGAGGAGTGCCGGGATGAGCGCTGCGACTATGATTTCCCGATAAGGCATACCAACGAAGTTTGCCATCAAAAAAGCAGCGAGACCCATGACAGGCGGGAGGATCTGGCCACCGGTACTCGCCATCGATTCTGCGGCTGCGGCAAATCGGCCCGGTATGTTATTGCTCTTCATCATCGGTATAGTAAAGGAACCAGTCGTAGCGACGTTCGTCGCGGAACCTCCCATCACCATCCCGATGACCATACTCGAAACGAGTGCGCCTTGGGCAACACCACTGCGGGAAAAGCGAGCAATCTGTCTACTCATTTGCTTCACGTAATCAAACCCATCGTTCGATTCGATGAACCCAGCAAAGATGAGGAAGATTGCAACCCAGGTCACTCCCAATTCGAGTAGCGACCCATAGAGCCCGTCGAATGCGATAGTATTCCGGGCGATCAGTCGGTCTATCGAGAGTCCGGAGTGTTGGAGCAGACCAGGTGCTTGATTTCCAAAGTGGCCATAGAGGAGTGACACAACGACCGTACCGGCCAGTAGCGCTCCGAACGACCGATACGTGATATCGATCACAAGAACGATGAGAATCACACCAATTAATATGTCAGTGTTGTTAAATATGAAGAGCTGTCCTTCAGAAACCCAACGCTCGAAGTTGATATGTACGTAAACGCTTGCGGTAGCGCCGAGGCTCCCAGCGACAATATACCAGACGTGTGTAAATCTCTCTCGCCAAGAATCGTAAACAGTTCGCGTAATGGATCCGTCATCCTCAAATTTCAGTCGTATTGGTGCGGTTGCTCGACTCAAGTAGTACACGACAAGGCATCCGCCGAGGATCAAATTCATATAGACCCTGACAGGAATAGTGGTCCCGACGAATGCATAAGAGATGACAGCGGTTGACGTAAGAATTGCTACAAACGCACCAGTAGCTTCGAATGGATCCAGATTCAAGTCCGGAACAATGTCTCGAGTAAACATACAGGCTTGTGAGGATCAGGGAGTATTAATTTCAGGACGATTTTAGATCGAACCTTCGGTGAATTCGTCTTTCCAGAGGTCGTGGTCCTTCAGGAATGTCGCTGCACCAGGATGGATTGGGATGTCCGGATGAAGGAGATCAGCCCAGTACTCTCCATTGGTGTACTCGTTGAACGCGGGATGGATATCCGGAAGACTGTCTTTTTGTTCCCAGATAGTGGTGAGGAAATCGTTCACCACTTGGGGCGAGACGTTGTCGCTCGAGACAGTGACGAAATCGTGGGACATTACTGGTGTTTTTCCGTCCATAACGAACTCATCGATCTTATTCCACGGTTCCGCAGAGTTTTCTCCCATAACCAAGGTGATATTCGGGTCGTCTTTGACAGTCTGAATTGCTTTGTCAGACCAGCCGAGCGCTCGGGTAGAATTCTCGGTGACAATCTGCTGTGAGTAGGAGGGAGAGAGCCCATTGACACTCACTTGCCCCGTCATCTGGATATTGCCCGACGACAGTGCAGAGGAAAGCTGATTGACGCCCATATACGCGAAGTTTGGGTTCTCATAGAGTTCGCCAAATATCTTTTCCATCCCCGGTATGAACGACGTCGAAGTCTCCCCGAATGCCAGTTTCTTCCCGTCTAAATCCGAGAGCATCTGGTAATCCAACGTAGTCCGGGCTAACATCATGAATCGGGCCCAGTACAGTGACATTACCTGCAGGGGCTTGTACTTCAGGTCGACCCCTTCGAACTGGTTCCTGCTGTTCATAATGTCCAGTATGGTATAGGGAGGGGCTTGAGAGAGCTCTGCCTCCCCATTGAGCATCACAGTCATCGCCTGCGATCCCCCCGTAGAGGGTTGAGAGGAGGCCTGATAATCGGAGTTCTGAACCATCGTTGTAGCCATCCCGGTTCCCATAGTTGCCGCTAGGGTCCCCTGAGCTGGCGTAGTGATGGTGATACTGTTCGAACCATTGTTTCCGTCGCTAGTCCCACTTGTGGTAGTGGTTCCCTCACTCCCACTACCGTCGTTTTCCCCGTTTCCGTTTCCTCCTCCGGTGCCACTACATCCGGCTATAAGGGCCAGGCCAGTACCGCCCACACTTGCAAGGTACTTCCTGCGTGATGTTTTTTGGTGATGTTTCTTCTCGGCGGTAGGCATGTTTTTGTCACTCATGCTAATCCATTATTGACCTTCATTCGTGGGTATTTAAAATCATCGGAGAATAACCAAATAGTGTTTAGTTAGGAGCAGTGAGCCAAGCGGCAAATGCTTGGAGCCAATTTTCGGCTGTTTGCAGCTCACCGTGGCTGAAGCAGTTGGAGAACGAGGGGATTCGGCGCTTGTATTCTTGGAAAATTCGCTTGATAGCGTTCCGATTTCCATTCTGTTCGAGTTGAAATCGGAGCCCAGATCTGGTCAACGCAGTTTGGCGGTGTTGAGAGCCATCAACGGGGGAGACGGCAGATTCGACATCGTGTTTTTGGCAACGTTCGCGCAGAACGATCTCGGTTTATGCGGTTGTTGTCGTTTCAAACAGCCGCAGATGCAGCAGGACATTTGTCTCGGGATCAGCCGCCGCGTACAGCCAGAATCGCTGATCATTGATTCGAATCTCGGTCTCGTCAAGCACAACGTGATTCGGGTTTCGGCCCTCTACGGAGCACGAGTAACGTCTTTGTGACAAAGCCAGTGCTGACTGTCCAGCAAAACTTAGACTCCCAACCTTCAGGATTAACCTGCCCGGCTAACACCGGGTGGGAGGAAGTCACCCACCTCGGTGATCCTCGACGAGCACGGCTATGGGGACGTCTGGCAGATGCCCGATGATTCGCTTCTTGAATCCGTATGTAGCGTGACTGAATTCCGTCGAAACCACGTACTTGACGGCCTTTAGATGGAGACAGAAGACGGTATTTGAGGAGTAATTTCCGGAGCAGGAAAAACATAGAATTGATTGAGCTATCTTCCAGCGGAAAGCTTATTCACTTAGTTATGGATTATTCACCCGATGGTTATGCGATTTAGCGACCTGTCCGTTGGCGATAGTTTTCAGACCGATACCCATCGGATAACGGAGGACGATATCGAATCGTTTGCGGACATTACTGGCGACCACAACTGGATCCACGTAGACGAGCAGCGGGCTGCTGATGGTCCTTACGGCCGCCGCATCGCTCACGGACCTCTCGTAATCGGGATTATGATGGGACTCGTGGTACAAGAGGGCATTTACTCTGACGCCATCATCGCCCTGTACGGGATGGACAATGTTCGATTTATAGAACCAGTGAAGCTTCGCGATGAAATCTATGTGGAGATGGAAATCACAGATCTGGAGCGGCAGGACGAGGACAGCGGGCTTGTTACCACGAAGCGTGAGGCCGTGAACAGTGACGATGAAACGGTACTCGTCTGTTCAACCATTGCACTTCTGAGCGACGAATCCCCGTGATGTGATCTGTCAGTCACAAATCTTTATTATATCCTCCCCTAAACCTGTTGTATGGCGTCCTACGAGACAATTGAGGTAGTGGTAGACGAGGATATCGGCCGAATCTCCCTAGACCGACCGGAGAAACGAAATGCGATCAGTCCGCAGGTTTGTCTTGACCTGAACGATGCATTGCTCCAGATGGAGGACTCAAAAGCACAGGTTGTTGTTCTATCAGGTCGAGGTGAAGCGTTCTGTGCCGGTATGGACCTCGAGGAGTATTTCATCAAACCAAGCCGGGAATCCCCGGAGGCGATGCGGCAAGTCCGAAATCAACTCAAACAAGCACTGTTGACCTTGAGAAATCACTCGCTTCCAACGATAGCTTCAGTTGATGGGTGGACAACTGGCGGTGGGTTCGTACTTCAAGCGTTGTGTGATTTTACAATCGCCACCGAGGATTCGACATTCGTGTTATCTGAAATAAATTTCGGGATCATTCCTGCAGGCGGTGCGATGTGGACCCTTGTGAATACGCTGCCCCTGCGTGATGCGATGTATTACTCGGCCACCGGTGAAGAGTTCTCTGGCGAGGAAGCAGACCGAATGCGGGCGATAAATCGTTGTGTCCCATCGGGGGAACTCGATGAGAGTGTCGCACGACTCGCAGACAAACTCATAGAGAAGAATTCTCTTGCTCTAGAGTACAATAAACGGGTACTCCAACAGATGCAGCATATGGGATTCGAGGAAGGTATGGAGTATGCGACTGCCAAGGTTCAGGAGCTAAAAAACTACCAAGGCGACGGCGGTATGCGGGCAGGATTGGAGCAGTTCGAATCCCGCGAGTTCAAACCCGGGAAAGAGACGTTCGACGACGACCGCTGAGCAGTAGAGGTGACGTCAGGAGATGCAGTTAGCGGGGATACCTATTTGAACGAGCCGCCGATCGGAAAACGGGGGCTACAGTTTGCCAAGTTCCGAGAGGATTGTTTCCGCTTCCGCTACGGTTTCTTCGACGATTTGCGATGCTGTTTCGACAGCGTCGATTCGGCCAGATCCCATTCCAGCGACGAGTAACTGTTCGTTGTGATCGCCTCCACCTGCACTTCGAAGCGCCTCGCGTTCGACGGGATATCGCTCTTCCTCCGTCATTGAGTTCAGTCGGTCGATCAGAGGTGTATCGATGACACGCATTGGCCCGTAAAGACCTGTACTTACCCGGCTATCTGTATCAGCAGCATCGACAATCCCCGTTTTCACATTCTTATGGACGGCATTTTCGTGGGCAGCGAGGAAGCGGGTCCCCATATATATCCCGTCGGCACCGAGTGCCAAGCTCGCAGCGAGTGATCGACCATCCGTACAACCACCCGCAGCAAGAATCGGTAGGTCGACAGCGTCGGCGATCGCCGGTACGAGAACGAACGTGTGGACAGCGTCTTCCTCTTTTGCAATGTGACCGCCCGCTTCCCACCCAGTCGCAACGACCCCATCGAGGCCGACCGCATCTGCCTTCTCTGCGTGGTGGACCGTCGATGTCGCATGGAAATGTAGCAGACCAGATTCTTGTATTTCGTCCACGAGACCGAAGCAGTCCGGTGGACCTGCAGACGTAAAGAGCACGCGTAACTGCCGACGGACCTCATCCGATCGCTCTCGCTCCTCGATGATTGTTCGAATTACCTCTGCCGGTGAATCCTCCGGGTTCGCCAAGCGGACGTTGATACCCAGCGGACCATCTGTTCGCTCTATCGCAGTTTGCAACGCAATGCGTGTTCGTTCTTTGAGGTACTCCGTCGATTGTTCGTTAGGACCCTCACCGTACGATGCGTGGCCGATCTGACCGAGGCCGCCGGCATTCGTAACTTCGGCAGCTAGCTTCGCTGTTTCGACCACACCGCCTTCGGCATACCTGCCGATTCCAGCTTCGATGATCGGATGGTCGATGTTGAATAATTCACAGATATCTGTGCGTATCGCCATATCCCACCCTTGGCAGACTCTTTAATAAACTTGTCGACAAGAAACCCTAGGGGTGGATCACCTGATTACTGCGCTTCGTCCAATATGAAGAGGGCGTCGACAGCGAGGGCTTCTTCTTCACTGACGATGATGGGATTGAGGTCAGCTTCTCCGAGGTTCTTTGTTTCACTAGCGAAAGTCGAGAAATTCGCTACAAGCGATGCGAGACTATCGATGTTGACTGCATCTTCACCTCGGACACCTTCCAGCACGGGATAAATATATAAATCTTTGATCATATTATGTACTTCAGTTTCTGTTAGCGGGCCGATTCGCGTAATAGTGTCGTCCAGATACTCCGTATACACGCCGCCTGCACCCACGGTAATCGCCTGCCCGAATCGCGTCTGCCGCGAACCGACGATGAGTTCGTGACCCCCATTGACCATCTCTTGAACTAAAACACCGTCTAGTTCGATGTCGGCAGGCGCACTCTCTTGGATATCCTCATACGCCGCTCGGACTGCATCAGCGTTCCCGAGGTCAAGTTTCACGAGTCCCAAATCACTTTTGTGTTGAATACGCCCCGACAACGCCTTGAGACAGACGGGATATCGGATCGATTCTGCGTGCTGGACCGCCTCGTCCGCTGATTCTGCTACCTTCTCGGCTGGAATTCGAATATCGTATTCGGCTAGCCATTGTTTCGCCTCGTACTCGTTGAGTCGGGGTCTATCAATCGTCTTTACAGGGCGAGTAGAAACCCAAGTATTCGACACTGGTTCCCGACGAGAATATTCACTCAACGATTCGATCGCGGCGATCGCCGGGTTGTAGTCGTTGAGTATTGGTGTCTCCATTCCTGAAATGAGTTCACTCCACTCATCGAGAATCTTGAATCGGGGGCGGGTGAATCCAACAAACTGGGTCTCGTACTGCTTGTTAGCATCGTTGACCGTCGAGAAGAGTTCCCACTCGAAATCTGATTTGTCTTCGACATACCTCGTTTGAGTCAATCGCACCAATACCATGTCGGCGTTCGAGTCCTTGTCCAGTGCTTCTAGTATTTTACCGATGTCCTTCCTTGTCTCCTCAACTTGGTGCTTCCCAGCGATATCGATGGGGTTCGTTGGCGAACCGATCTGTGGGATGCACGACGATACCATCTCGACTGTTTTATCGCTGAGTTCGGCGAGCTCGAGAGATGTTTCGCTTACGATATCGGCAACGAGTGTCGCCCCGCCACCGGAGTTGTCCAACAGGGCAATCTGGTTCCCAGACACGGATCGAGTCTTCGAAAACAGTTCCATGTGTTCGATGAGCTGGCCGAGAGAATCGATTCCGATGACACCAGTTTGCTCGAAAACTGCCTGCACTACTTTATTGGTGCTCGTTAACGACCCTGTGTGAGATTGGGCAGACTGCTGTCCTTCCTCGCTTGTTGCGAGTTTGAGGACAAGGAGGGGCTTTCCCACGTCGTTTGCTTTTTTTGCAATACGTTTAAACTCCCGTGGTTGCTTGAATCCCTCAATAAGACAGGCCACTACGTCGGTCTCGTCCTGTTCGAGCAAGTGATCAATATACTCAGATGCAGATATACTTGCTTGGTTTCCACAGTCAACGATGGTCGAAAATGCCAGATCGCGCTCAAAACTCGATCGCAACAGTTGAACCAGCAACCCACCGCTTTGGGTCACGATCCCAATGTTGCCTGGGCGTATATTGGAAATCGACATAATTGACGAAGCAAACTGGTTGTGGGGAGACACAATTCCGACACTATTGGGGCCACAGATCGGGATGTCGTTTGCTTCACTCAGCTCTATGAGCCGTCGCTCGCGTTCCTCTCCGTCAGCGCCGAGTTCTCCAAAGCCGGCTGTCAAGATCAGTGCCGAATTTACGTTGCCTTCACAGCAGTCCTCAAAGGTTTGAAGGACGATGCTCGCTGGGACGATTATAACGGCGAGATCGATCTCTCCATGGATATCTGAGACTGAGTCATAACAGTGCGAGCCAAATATCTCATCCCGGTTGGGATTAACGAAATATGTACCCCGATCCCAATCGACGTCATCAAGATTAGCCAGAATGGCCTCTGTAATAGGGGAACTCTCCGACGCTCCGATGAGCGCAATGCTACTCGGATTAAAGAGTCGTTCAAGGGTAGCGACCATAATCGAAAAACCAAGACTATCGCTATTAATCTAACTATTCCACAGGACGAAGCAGACGACATCGGGAGCTCAACCGGTCATTTGACAGTCAGAGCGCTGATGAGCCAAATCACGGTTGAAACCCTTGTGAGCGACCGAGGTCGTCTTGAAAATTTGGCTATGCGCCGCGGTAACCGACACATTAGCTAACTCGAGCGATTTCGAGATACTTGGGCCGCTAGTGGCATCAGCCGTGGAAAAGACATCGTGGTTATCATTGAAGAGCTCAACCCGTGCAAAAGGTGCTTGTGGTTTAACCGCGACAGCTTACGAGCGAATGTATACGTTGCCCGATTCAACTTCCACGTCAAACTTTGTGAGCCGGTGGGCGCCCCCGCTCGTCCCACTGTGGATACCAGTGTCTACCTCGAAGTCCCATCCGTGCCAAGGGCAGGTGATGATCTTACAATCGTTGTATCGCTCCTTTGGCGGCTCACCGTGTTCATTTTCCTCGTAGTCGATTCCCGGCATAATCTCGCCCCGTGCGACTGGCCCCCCACGGTGGGGGCAATGATTGAGGAAGGCGTGGAACTCCTCATCGAGATAGAGGACACACACCTCTGAGCCATTGTAGTCCACGAAGTGTCTGTCACCGTCCTCGAAATTATCGGCATCGTCGACGTACACTCTCTCACTCATAGATCAAAAACCTCCATTGCATTCTCTGAGAGAACTTTCCTCTTTTCGTCTTCCGAGAGGAACGGTAGCTGTGTAATTGTGTTCGCCGGGTCGTAATCCCAATGCGGGTAGTCGGATGCGTACATAAGATTGTCCGGCCCGCCCATCAAGCGCATCAATTTTTCGAGATCCTCAGGGTTCGGGGTCTGTTCGAGTGGTTGAGTCCCGTAATAGAAATCGTTTTTGAGATAATCACTCGGCAATTTTTCGAGATACGGAGCCTCCGACTGGCGGGAAAGATACTCGGAGTCAAGTCGGTACATAAGTGCTGCGACGTACCCAATTCCGGACTCGACGAGTGCGAAGTCGAGGTCGGGATATCGTTCGGGAACCCCGCTCATAACGACGCTAGTGAGCTGCGAGAGGTTCGCGTTCATAAACCCGAGGGTGTGGGTCTCTATGAAACTCTCGAACCCTTTCGTTTCGTACTCGTCGAGGCCAGCACCCCCCGAGTGGAACACTATCGGTAGGCCTGCGTCTTCTGCCGCCTCGTAGATGGGGTTGTACTTCCGGTTTCCAAGTGGTGGGGTAGCACCAGGCGTGATCAGACAGACCCCAACGATGCCTTCCTCAGACTCGTAGTCGTCGATCATCTCTGCTGCCTTGTGGGGCTGTGTGTACGGAGCGGGAAGGAGCGTATAGATATTTTCACCGGGATCCACGAGGTGATCAAGCATCAATTCTGTGTACGCTTCCGCGTGTTCGATCATCCTACGGTCTTCGAAGTTCTTGGCGATTTCACCGTACATGAGCATCGCCATTCCCAGAAGCAAGGAGTGGTCGGTACTCAGATAGTCCATTACGTCCAGAACTAGGTCCTTGTCCCACTTCTCGGTGTATTGGTGGGAACGTTTGATCCGCCCATACCGTGCACGCGACCCCACGCTCCCTGGCCAAAACTGCGTAATGGCGTTTCGTTCTTCTTCTGCCATACCAAACCGACGTCGCCATGGATTGTCCTCATCCATATACTCCGCGAATTCCTCGATTTCGATGTAGCTATGGACGTCGGTGTCGACGATGGTATAGTCCTCTACCGATGGATCAATTTCTCGTAGAGGGCGGGCAATATCTGCCTGCTCCAACCCGGATTTTTCGGACATAAGTGACCGGATGATGGTGTGGGTTTATGATAAATGTTTCTTTCGCTTGTTTGCCGTGTCCAGTCCTGATACAGTAAATTTATTTATAGTTTATCGTCAGGACTGTCTACTAGAGCATATGAAGGGAGATATGTTTAGCTTGGTTCCTCACGAACTCTCTGAATGGATGGGTCTTGTTGTCTTGACTGTTAGGGCCTGAATTACTCGAATGCAGTCTGGTGTGTTCAACTGTCTCTCAGAACTCCCACTGCGTTTGGGTTCAGGCACTGTGTAGACCTGCCCCTGACTTTTTCACCGATTGGCTTTACCCCCACTGGTTCTCGCCCCCCTCCGCCCGGACATCGACCTTGTAGGTCTGTTCCCTCTTCTCTGGGTAGGGGGTTCTTCATAGGTCGTCGGAACGATAGCGACAGTTCTCGTGTCTTCCCGCATCTTCGATGGTTCGGTTCATTCCCTCGACAGTACCGATACCGTAGCCGCTTAGCGGATTGATTCGAGATCCGTATAGAACGCATCCCCGGTAATCCTTGAGATTGCGTCGACAGACACGTCAATGTAGTCCGATAGTTTAGCTCCCTCCACTGGATTACCGTGGATGGGTGCCAGCATCTTCACCGGCATCCTATCAAAGAATGATCTGATCGTCTCCTCGAGCTTGTCGGCGTCGACGTAGGACAGGTGAGGAAACTTCTCGCGGTAAAAGTCGAACACCATCTGTCCGGAGATACCACCAACCTCACTGGCAGTCCGTCCGCAGACGCCCTTTCTATGATAGTGGCCGAACGCTTCCGCGGTGAACAGTATTCCAGATTCGTGGTCGAAGATCCACTGTGAGAGGACGATGTCCGTGATTATCGGGTTAAGGAAACTAATCGCACGGTCCCCGATTTCTATCGTTTCGGTACGCTTCCACGGCTCTGATCCGGGAATACCAATAACTCGGGGGAATCCAGAAGCGGCATAGACTGTCGCGTCAGGCCACTTCGATTCGATGGATTTCACATTCTCCGTATGTGGGAGCATCGAATGTGCCAATAACACAGTATCGACCCCTGCCCCGTCCGTTTCTGCGGTAACCGTATCAAGCAGATGCTGGCTGAAATCTTCCATACCCGCTCCGATCAGTATGGAGTCCGTCGAAGTAGAGACGAGGTAATTCGAGAGGTGCATATGATGGTCCCCCACTTCGACGCAGTTCGAAATCCAAGTGACGTGAGGAGTGAGCTTTACACTCATTCTGGATCCTCCGTTAGTCCATCTGCATCAGACGTTGGCCACTCTGCTGGATCGATTTCTCGCTCACTAATCCTCGCCATTACTTCTTCCATCAATCGGATGTATTCTCTTGGACGCTCGCGGATAATCTGTCCGTGTGCTGGGGCGATGATTTCTGGCGAATAGCCGTCGAGGAGATGCTCGATTGCGGCGGAGACTCGATCCATGGAAACGTGCTGGACCCACGGCAGTGCGAAGGAGACGAATGCCTCCATACCCTCTTTCAATTTAGTCTCCGAAAAGTCCTCGGCGAATCGTAGGCAATCCGTGCCGTGACGATACCCCATCCAGTCCACGCAGAACAAGGCAGACATCGTTCGCTCGTACATCCAGATGTGCATTCCGTGATCTGGAAAGTAAGGCGGAACAAATTCGAGGTCGAACGTGCCGAGGGTCAGACTGTCCCTTGGATTGACGTACCGGACGTGGGGGACGTCATCGATACCATATAGGTGGTGTTCGTTCCCCCGTGCCGGGACGACGAGAGTGGCATCGGGATATGCATCGAGCAATCGGTGTACGTTTCCTGCGTGGTTCGGTTCGGGGTGGGAGATCGCAATGTAATCTAGTTCCCGGTCGTCGAGGATTTCATCGAGATAGGAGTGTATCTTGTTTGCGCTCGCGGGCGAGAAGGTGTCGAATAGTAGGGTTTCCTCATCGGCGAATAGATACGCATTGTCGCTCCCATGCAAGGGATCACCGGATCCAGATGTCGGCTCTCTCACTAAACACTCCTGAAGCCAGTAGAATCCGTCTGTTACCTCTCGGTACCCTGGATGCTCTGTCCGCGTAAACTTGTATGATTGTACCATTGGTTTGGGTTCGGATATTGATATTACTTGAATTACGCTGTTCCGTACCGGGTCATAATTTGCCTGACGTTGTGATCTTCGATTCCCATAACAGCATCACTCACCTCACTCGTGCACTCGTACCATCGCTGTGACTGAGGATACAACGAACGGGTGAGCACTCGGAACTTTTCCCGAACAGCCGCTTCCGACATTTCTGCTTCCGTGTACCAAGGCATACCTTTCGTCATGGAACTTCGAATCGAATGCGTCGCCTCATCCGTCACAACATCAAGGCCGAATTCGATTTCTCTGATAATACCATCTTCGATCCGAACGGACTTCGACTCATCTGGAACAACAGAGATTCGATTTCGAAGTGACCGAACGTCGGGATCATCAAGTATCTCCGGCGCATACCACTGGTCGATTGGTGTCTCTCTTATCACCATCGCAATGGCGTGGGGCACACTAAACTCGGCAGCCATCATATCATCTGGTTCTTGGTCGGTGAACCGTGGTGAGGTTAAATACGTTGGAGAGCTTTGGGTTACTTCAACCACGTCAGGTGCTTCGATGTTCTCCTTCTCAACAAGGCGTGAAAGGTCATCGAGGACAAACTGGTTGAAGTGGCAACATGGCCATGGTTTTAGCGCTAGCTCTGCTGTTTCCCATCGCTCGTTGAGGTTCGACACCCATCGGCGTCGTAATGCCGTATGATCGACGCTTTCTACGCTGAATGCGGCCCAGATTCCGTCATCTCCATCGAGCATCGTTGGGACACCAGTATCACCAGCACTCGCCGCGAGAGCGGCTTCGTACCCCGCACGTGCACAAGCACCCGCCTGTTGATACTTGATAAGCGGGTTGAATTCGTCGTAGATTCGGCTATGGGTACGATCAGGTACCCGTTCCCCAGCGATACCGAACGCGTGCTTCACCTCGCTCGGCGGGAGAGAGAGTGCCTTCGCGGCACTGGCTGTCGCGGCGTACGTCATACCGAGACCGAACCCGCGTACGGACTTCCCGTCCCGTCCTGCGGCCCACGTGGGCGAGCCATCTTCTGAGACCTGCAACTGCGGTCGTGGACCAATCCTAGCCCCTACTTCGTAGCCAGCAACGGTGGCTGCCAACAGTCGTTCGCCGGAAAATCCATTTGCCTCGCAAATTGCAAGTGGTACGGTGACGGCCGCATTTGCGAGGTGTTCGATCGAGAACAGCGTCTCGTCAGCATCCAATACATTGGCCAGTCTCGCATTGGCAAATATCGCGTCACTTGTCCGTGTACGCTGCCGTTTTCCAATAATTGTCGCTTCGTCTCCGGTGGTTTCCGGGAGTAAACGATCTATAATGCGACCTACGTCAGTGCCGTACCCCCCGTGGATGCAACCTATCGTGTCTAATATTAGGAGCTTTGAGCGGCGGCGAACCTCCTCTGGGATATCGTTGATGGTGAGTTCCGCAATGAATTCGGCTACCCGTTCGGTTTCATCCGATGAATTCTTCATAATTACTGTATGCTCTAAATGAGGCTGATCAGTAAAAAGTATAGGGGTGAGTATGCCTCTAATCAAGGGTCCGTGTTCTTCTGACGGAACGGCTGATAGAATTAATATCGTACCGTATAACCGAAGGAACTACTACTATCAAAGTCCACTCAATGCACGGCTGTTTATTTTGACGAGGATGATGCAGAGGACACCACCAATTCCTCCGACAAAAGCGGCCCCGACGCCCACGATCCGAATCGAAAAATCAAGGGCGAACGACGCTGGAAATATCCCGATGATAGCCCCCATAATGATAGGCGTAAGGGTAGCTGAGAGACGGCCACCTGCCTCCGACACGCTTACTAATCCCGCTCGTAAGTGTTCTGGGGACCGTTCAGAGATCACACCGCGGTATAAAGAAAGAGATAATCCAAATCCAGTTCCAGAAATACCTATACTGGAAACTGCTAATTCCATACCCGGCATAAAGAGCAATCCCAAGAACCCTAGACAGAGGAGGACATTTGCTAGTAAAAGTGGAGTAAAATACCCAGAAAATAACCCTAAGACGCGCCCCGCTTGACTTGAGGCAAGTGCGACCGCAAACATACCAACCGTTACCAGTATACCCGCTTCGAAGGGCGTGCCACCTATGATTTGTGTAACAATGATTGAATTATAAGTTAAAAATGCAGTCCAAGTAACAACTGGTAACGCTCGTGCAATAATAAGTGGAAGGATCCGTGGCCTCCAAATAAATTTCAAGAACTTACCGAAGTATTCTCTTGAGCCCCTTTCACTCATCTTATTCTCTACAGAGATCGGTTCATCCATCCACCAATAAACGAATCCCGCAGCTGGGATCGCGATCCCGTATAACAAGAACGGATATTGCCATGCGATAGTAACTAGAAATCCACCTATAAGTGGAAATATCGCGCCGCTTAGTCCAGCACCCATCGTTCGAAGTCCCTGTGCAGTAGCGCCTTCTTCATGCGAGTAGAGATCCCCGATGCTGGTGATCGCAATAGGACTTATCCCTCCGAACCCGACTCCTTGGAGGAAACGGAGGCCAAGGGCGGCGTGAAAGTCATTGGTGAACGCAATTGCAACTCCGCCGACTCCGAACAGAAGCAATGAGAAGACGAGAATAGGTTTCCGCCCGTAGGAATCTGCAAGGATGCCAGCGACTGGGATCATAATAATTGCCGGTGCAGTTTGGGAGGATATCATAAGACCGATATTCGCGGTTGACGCATTTAGAGGCTGGATGAGCGAACTTAAGAGAGGTGATATTAGTGATGTCCCGAGGATAGGTGTTAATGAAGCGAACAAAAGAATCTGAAAGTTGGTTTTCCTTAGAACGGTTGCACCATTTCCAAAAATCGAATTCAGCGAGGTCACGTTCGTTTTAACTAGGGTTTGAGACAGTGATAAATAATTGGTTAGCAGTCATTAAGTGACCGGTCATATCCAAGTCGCTTATTTTTGCTTTGTTGAATAGCGTGATTAGATTGGCAGGTAGACTGTGAGTCGGCTCGTGATCGGGTCAGGCCTGTCGTCTCAAAATTGGTACTGCTTCACTCTCTCAGAAGTTGCTATTCAACAGAGCAGCGCTAATCTCTTGTGATTTGTACAGCAGTGTGGGGATTTGATGTCGTCACACTAGCAAGCTATAGTAACGCTTGCAACTAATTGCCCATTCGATCGTACGACTGCATATGAGCAGATAGGTGGAGACTTGCAAACGCTACTATAGCTACAACAGATTCGCACCCCAACACTCCAAGACGAACAAGTTGAGTGGGACCATCGGTTGTCAGGTGGTACAGTTGCGCCAACGTTGCCTACTGTGACTTCTAGCTACTCCTATAAGCTTACTAACAACCATCTGTCCGAAAGTATTCGACCTTGAAAAGAGTTTTGGCCACACCGAAGCGAGTTTTGTTATTTTACTACCTCGTCTCTTGGCTCTAGTAAATCGCTATACATCGCAGGGGTTGAATAATTAGGAGGGACTGTTAGCGAGTCGAAATAAGCTGTCATAGAAGATTTCCGGGGGTTATCGACAAAGCCACCAAGTAAGGCGGATCAAGTCACGTTATATTGCATCCGAAGTCGTCGTAGTCTGGCGATTTACCCTGAGCATCTTCTTTTTCATCTCAGATGTATTCCTATTAATGACCTCTACTAGTGTTTAATATCTGATACTTAAAGATAGGTAGATAATAATTTTCGGAGGTAGCGAAAATAGAATACTGAATAATTGTGGAAGATGGACCATCTGGCCTACAAGGACATCCTCCTGAATTAAAGATTATGGCCATTATTCTGAGCTTCATAGGCGTTGGGTCTTACTGAACTGGAGGGCGATCTTATTCTCCCACGAATAATTACACTTGGTATTACAATATTAGTATTGTAAAGAATACTCTTCGATCTTCCCGAATTTATGATGGCGCTGAGATGAATTAAAGATAATTGTGAACAGAAGATGGTCTCATCTGACCTAGGGGGGACATCTCCCTAAATTAAAGATCATGGCCATTATTCTGAGCTCTATAGACGTTGGGCCTCACTGAAGTGGTCGTGTTTAGTTTGGAGCATTGAGCCAGGCAGCAAATGCTTGGAGCCAATTTTCGGCGGTTTGAGGCTCAACGTGGCTGAAGCAGTTTGAGAACGAAGAAGTTCTGCGTTTGAACTCTCGAAAAATTCGTTCGATGGCGTTCCGATTGCCATTTCGTTCAGTTTGAAATCGGAGGCCAGCTCTGGCCAGCGCTGTTTGGAGGTGTTGAGCGCCGTCAACCAGAAACACAGTAGATTCGACATCGTATTTCTGGCGGAGTTCTCGGAGAAAGATCTCGGTTAATGCGGTTGTTGTCGTCGAAAATAGTCGGAGATGCAGGAGATCGTTTGTGTCGGGATCGGCGGCAGCGTACAGCCAGAACTGTTGACCGTTGACTCGAATCACCGTTTCATCAACCGCAACGTGAT
Source organism: Halobellus sp. GM3 (assembly GCF_052545375.1). Taxonomy (NCBI): domain Archaea; kingdom Methanobacteriati; phylum Methanobacteriota; class Halobacteria; order Halobacteriales; family Haloferacaceae; genus Halobellus; species Halobellus sp. GM3. The sequence continues at coordinate 77,730 of NZ_JBQWLT010000012.1, forward strand.
TCGGGCTTCGACCCGCTGCAGGCTGTAAATCGGCCTTTTGCACCCAATCGTGGATTGCCTTGCGAGATCGTTCGACACCCAGTTCTTCGAGAATAGAGACGGTATTCGACAATGACAGCCCCGCTAACTGGAGTTGAATACCGAGCTTCATCGCGTGCTCGGGTGTCCGCTGTCGTTCCACAAAATCCAACTCAATCCAGTCCGTGCCTCCGCTGAGGCGGTTGATTTTTGCCATAGACCAGCACAAAATCACACCGCCTCACTCTTCATCCTTAACTAAACACGACCACTGAAGTGGAGCGTGATTTTATTCTCCCACGGCCAACCACACTTATTATTACAATGTTAGTATTGTAATGACTCATATTCGATCTTCCCGAATTTATGATGGCGTTCAGATGAAATTAAAATAGTCGTGAACTGCTCTGTTGAAACCCTCTCGCTATCGTGCGGTTTGCTAAGTGGCTAGTTTTAGGTCGAAACCGTGTGATCCGGGCGATAGCGTTGCTCTATTCAATGTCAAATCTGATTAATTCAATATAACCGAGGGATTCTATTCTTACCTATGGAAGTCGAGCTCTTCGACTTCATTGAGCACTGTCGTGACCTAGCTACACAAGCGTCGGATTCGCCCGCTGGGTCTATGTCGTCCTGCACTGTTTTCACCTCGAAGAGGGCCACAGACACCGTGAAACGCCGAACCGGATGATGTATACGAAAGAGGTTCTCGACATCCCCGGCCGATATTGGGACGAGCTCCCGGACTACAGCACGATCAACAAGTTGTTCGACCGGCTGAAAATGTGGTGTTGTGGGCGTTGCTGTGGTGAAACGCACAGCAAACCCGCAGTCTGGCCACGCCGCTTTCGACAGCACGTTCTTCGACCGACAGCGTGCTCCGTGTCCCTCCACCAGCGGTCAGGAAGCACAGTACAGACGCCGAAAGTGACGACATTACACTCGCTGTTCTTGACGTCCATATCACAGCACCGTGGATATATGATACGAAGACCGACCCGCAGATCGTCCGCCGAAACGTGGACGACCTGTAGTCTGTCGCCAGCGACAACAAATTCCAAGACTGGCACACTGAGTACGGGGTCTCTGCATTTGACATTGAGTCCCTCGTTCACTACCGTAGATCATCACCAGAAGCCGTCGTGAACAACTCGCTTACCGGGCAAACACTACCTCAATGCTGGATGGCCGAGATGTCTTATCCGACGATTAAGCGCTCGGTCGACTGGTAACGGCAGTTCCCTGAAATTGTCCTGTGTTTCGCCATCATCAATATCGAATCGCTGTGAGAACCGCTATAACTGGAACTCAGCGTCTATTCAACAGAGCAACTCTAGGTATCTGGTTTGAGACCTCCCGTTTTCGGGCCTGAAAACCCGTGCCGTCGGAGAACCCGCGGAGACGCGGCTGGGCTACTCCGAGAAGTACTTTTGAACGAGGTCTTCGCGCATAATCGTCCCGGTGTCGGTCCGCGGGAGCGCGTCCTCGGTGATCGCGTACTCGC
>NZ_JBQWLT010000013.1:0-79154 GCF_052545375.1 Halobellus sp. GM3
CGTGAACGGCGAATATTCGCCTACTGCTCTCAGCAGTTAGAACGGGAGTCCACGCGAAAGCCTCGGGGCTTGACCCCAAGGCAATTTACTGCTCCAGTAGCACTCGTCGTTTGGGTAGGCTTCCTTGTCTTTGGACGACGGCGGTCATGACTTAGCTCGGACCCTATTCAGAGCACTAGGCTTGCACTGGCGGTCTACAGAGTCCGATTGTCCACCTTGTTGGCTTCTACTGATGGCGAACCCATTGAGAGTTCGATATCGTCGAGTCACGGCACACGATGTCACGAAACCCCGAGTCTTCGATATCGGCTCTCATCACGCTGCATCTCTCAGATGATCTCTGATACGGTCTAACAAAGGATCGATTCCTGGAGTTCCATCAATGACCCACAGAACAGCGACGAACCCAGCAAGGAGACCTTGATATGCGACCATTGGGAGGTCTCCGCTGAGGAATCCCTGGACCGTGATAGTACGAACACGAGTTAGTAATTGTATCCAATGTTGGCCGAAGCTCGTAGTCGTATATTCTGGCGCAGGGAGGATTGGCCACAGGAGAAATGAAGCACGATCGAACTGGCTGGTGAGTAACGCCCCGTAACTATCACCAAGCAAATGCGTGAGATATCCCACAAAGAATGCAGTCCCAATTCGTCGCGCGTCATACCGAGTAGATATGCGCCAAACGAGGATCCAGAGTGGGACTACGATGAGTAGAGAGTGGGCTAACGATCGGCCGGATGGGATGATCTGACTCCAATATGCAAGGGGTTTATCGATCAGGTCAGGCAGTTGTGTCGCGACCGCGAGAACGAGTGCGGGACGGTGCTGCGGTGGCTGTCGGAATCGCCATCGTGTGAATACTGAATAGCACAAATAGCCCACAGCGAGGTGTCCCCACGGCCACATTGATTAGCGTTGAGGATGTAACCGGTATGAGCGTACCGACTTCGGTCAACCAGCGGATCGAACCGCGGATGGATGCTCACTCGAGGGGTGGATTGGTCTAATCTTGGACCTTGTGTCGGAAGTGGGATCGCTCACGTTAATCCAAAGATGAACCTCTCGGTACGCTGCGGATCGGTTCAACGGAGTTTGTGGCTCACCGCGGTACAGTAAGTACTGGAGACGTAATCGTTCACCTGTGAGTTCTAGACTAACCGTATGATTCCGGTGCCACGTCCCGTTCGCCTCAATCCGTGTTTGGAACCGGCGTACTTGCTGGTATTCACGAATGACTGTGGAATTATTGACAATGTCGACACGTTGGATTTCGGCAATAACAGTGTAGGTGACGGGCTGGTGTTCGTGATTACCAATGCCAACAACGAGTGATTGTGAGTTCCCAGCAGTGAACTCGGTTGGATAGTCATCAGCGACGTGGTCGCCCGTTTCGTTCTCGGTAAGCAAGTAGAATTCGCTGAACGATTCGCCTTGTCGCGGAACGGCAACAGCGTAGCCGACACTTGCTGTGGCAAGAAGGATTGAGGCGACCAGCAGAAGATTCAATGCGAAGTCTGCATTCGTCTCTGGCTCGAGCAATTCAGTTCGTGCATCACTGACCCACCGGCGGTACGGAACAGCGAAACGCTCGTCAGACGGGAGTTCCCATCGTTGTTGAGCTGCGACAATCGTGGCGATGACAGTAAATGCCGTGAGCGTAGTGAGGATTGGTACGAGCCGAATGCCCCACGGCGTGAAGTTCAGTACAAGCCCGATCAGCGGCACGATTGCGATACTAAGGCCGAAGGAGAGCGCAACCCGTTCGATGCCGTCAATGCCGGACTCACGGTGGGTATCAGCGGGGGATTCTGCTCCGCCACTATTTTCACGTCCCTTAGGCGAACTTCCCGCTTCCGGGAACAGGGCTGCAATAAAGGCATACCCCGGAATGAACAGAATAAATGGGAGTCCGACGAGGACGCGGAGCGGTGTCTCGTTGACCACCGGTAGGAGGACAGAAAGGACCGTCAAGAGCGTCACACTGAGGACGGCTGTGAGATCCGCAGGAAGGTTTCGGAGGAAGGAGGGAAGTTGCAATTCGACAGTCCGTCGGTCCATTACCCAAGGGAAAGAGATTACAGTGTAAAAGCGCGGCGGTACCGAGTATGAATCCTACAACACGGCTGTCAACGACTTGTAGTCGTACGGAGCGGTAGGTACAAATGTTCTCGTGGAAAGTGTGCAGTAATGGCGACTCGACGCCGCCACCGATATATTACAGCCACGGTGGCGTGGCAGCTTATGACAGTTCTCGTCCTAGCGCTACTCGGGTCGTTGTCCTTCGAGTTAGTGTTCGTAATTTCGTTGATTGGTATATTGGTTATTACTGAGCTCACAGCCCCCTTTGCAATCACGCCAGCGTGGCGACGACGTCTCATATGGGTCATCGCAGGGGGCTTGCTTGTCTTTGGGTATATTGTGATTCGGCGAATTATCGAAATACTCCCTCAAGGAGTGATCTAAATGGCGTGGTCTCGGCCCTCGTATCCACGTCTGCTCCTTGGTGCGCTTGTTATCACGGTTGGGCTGACCGTATTCGTCACTGCAAGTACCTCGACAGCCGCGTTTGGGGCGTATAATCCAGCGTGGGACGGGACAACTGAGGTTCGGGATACGGCTACTGCAGCGGGCGCTGAACCAACCATCGTACAGAATACGACGCAGTACCAGCAAGTACCACCAGAAAATTCCGTCGCAGTCGTGTTTTCTCCGACCACAGAATACAGTGAGGGAGAAGCTGCTCGGTTACGCTCCTTTGTAGAGGCAGGAGGGACCGTGTTGATCGCTGATGATTATCGAGCACACAGTAATCCATTGTTAGCCTCTCTCGGGGCTGAAGCACGGATTGATCCGGTTCCACTGCGCGATGAACAGCTCTCCGGCCCATCACCAGCGTTTCCACGCACCCAGCGAGTGTCGAACAATACTATCGGGGGAAACGCGACGTCGCTGATGTTGAATCACGGTGGGACAGTCCAACCGAACGGTGCGACGGTCCTGTTCGTCTCCTCAGAATTCAGTTACCGTGATCAAAACCAGGATGAAACGCTCAACGAGGACGAACAATTAACCCAACATCCCGTAGTTACAGTCGAATCAGTTGGGGCAGGCACCATCATCGTCGCGAGCGATGCCAGCCTCTTTCTGAACGCGATGTTGGAGCGAGCGGACAACGCGATGTTTCTGCAAGCGCTTGTCGAACCCCACGAGCACGTCCTCATTGACGTTTCACACTCAGCGGGCGTACCGCCGTTAGTTGCCGTGCAATTGCTGCTCCAGCAATCTGGTGGGCTCGCCTTCCTCGCTGGGATCATCTCAATTATTGGAGTCGTACTACTCCCGCATCTCCCACAGGTTCGTCGACGAATCATCGCGTGGCGTGACACCCCGGAGTCACCAATCCCGCGGACGCCCGAAGACATTGCAGCTGGAATCCGGACTCAACATCCGGAGTGGGATGCCGACCGCGTCGAACGAGTGACGGATAGTTTGATGAGTCGGCGACAGCAACGGGAGGACAATGACTGATCCGGCGACGTTGGCAGAAGAGATCCGGGCCGAGATCCGAACGGTTCTAGTGGGGATGGACGCCGAAACGGATTTTCTAACAATTGCGTTGCTGACCCGCGGGCACGTCTTATTGGAAGGCGTACCGGGTGTAGCGAAAACGTCCTTGGCGAATGCTTTTGCCAACGCTAGCGGACTCTCGTACAACCGTGTGCAGATGACACCCGACATCCTGCCAGCTGATATTACGGGGACGAACGTCTATCGAGAACAGACAGGGGAGTTCGAGCTGCAAAAGGGGCCAGTATTTGTGAACGTCGTAGTGGCAGACGAGATTAATCGTGCCACGCCAAAAACCCAGTCGGCACTCTTGGAAGCAATGGCCGAAGAACACGTCTCCATCGAGGGCGAGACGTTACAGCTTCCGTCGCCGTTCCTCGTGATTGCGACACAGAACCCGATTGAAATGGAGGGAACATTCGATCTCCCAGAAGCCCAACGCGACCGCTTCCAACTCAAGCTCACCGTTGAGCTACCGACGCCGGATGCAGAGCAGGATTTGCTCTCCAGATTCGATGGAAATCCGATGTTGAGTCCAGAGGATATCACACCGGTGGTGTCTACCGACGAGATCCAGGCTGCTCGTGAGCACGTTGCAGATGTGTATGTCGCAGACAAAGTGCACCGATACATTATCGATCTTGTGAACGCATCCCGAGAGCATCCCGATGTTGCACACGGGGCGTCACCTCGTGGATCCTTGGCACTCTTACAGACGGCGAAAGCTCAGGCAGCAATTGCAGACCGAGACTATGTCATTCCCGACGATGTGAAGTCGATGCTGACACCGGTCCTTCGACACCGATTGGTACTCACGACGGATGCCGAGCTCGGAGACGTCCAACCAACAGAAATCGTCGACGAGATCGCTGCGTCAGTCTCGCCGCCAGAAAGTGAGGGGATCACCGAGGAGCAAGTCGAGCCGATGACCCCAGACGCCGGAGAATAGGTTGTGAACAGTATGGCTACCACAATAGCGCAGGTGTCAAAACCATTAATTCAACAGGTATCCGAAGAGGGAACGATCAATGGTCCCTGAAGAGGATGGACGGCAGGACACCGAGACGAGACCGGTCGTGTCGGCGGTCGACATCAGCCGTGAATACACCCGTGGTGATGCGAACATCTTCGGGCGTGGTACAGCTCCAAGTGTTCAAGCACTGGATGGGGTCTCATTGTCGGTCCGGCCGGGCGAAGTCGTCGGGATTGCAGGACCAAGCGGGAGTGGGAAATCGACCTTACTGCACTTACTTGCCGCCCTAGATATCCCAAGCAGCGGGACAGTCTCACTCAACGGGACCGCCACAGACCAGTATGGCGTTCGGGGCCGCACAAAACTTCGATTAGAACACGTCGGGATTGTCTTCCAGCGATTTCATCTGCTCTCCTCCCTGACGGCCCGCTCGAACGTGGCGTTACCTCTCGTTGAACTGGGCTGGCCAAAAGCTGATCGTCGTGAACGAGCGGTCGAGCTCCTCGAAGAAGTTGGATTGGATACGCGAACCACGCATCGCCCTGGCGAACTCTCAGGGGGAGAGCAACAGCGGATTGCGATCGCCCGATCACTTTCGACCGAACCGGCCCTTGTCGTTGCTGATGAGCCCACTGGCGAACTGGATTCCCAAGCTAGCACTCGCGTGTTGGAACTGCTCAGGCGGATCACCGCAGAGGACCGAGCAGTGGTCTTAGCATCCCACGACCAGCAAGCAATCGATGCGTGTGACCGCGTCCTGTACCTCCAAGATGGGCAGATCAGCGAGCGCGTGGTATGAGTCGGCGCCAACGCATCCAGTCATTGTTCGGAGTGGCAATCGCGCGTGTCACCGGGCGACTCCGTGTGTCGCCCCATCGGGTGCTTCTCAGCATCCTCGGGGTCGCCCTCGCGATTGGGTTGATGGTATCCGTTACTGGTATCGCTGTCGGGCTTGCCTCCCAAGCAGTCATCGAGAGCGAAAACGTTGATTACTGGATCGTTCCCGAGGAATCATCCGCTGAATCCGTCGTCGTTGGCTCCGGGGGCCTGAATCTTGGCGATGTCCATACAACGGCAGCATCACTCAACGAGGACGAGCGAATCGACTACGCAACGCCAGTGCGATTAACATTGGTTCCCTTTGAGGACACCCAAACTGGGGAACAAACATACGTGTTAGCCGTTGGGGTGATTCCCGCCGAGAACGTTGAAGTCCTCGGATTATCGACGGGGTCGATGACCCCTGACGACCCATATTACGCCGCTGGGGAGTACAACGGTAAATGGACGGGCGATCTTGTGATAAACGATGCAGCTGGGACGCTCCTTAATGCCTCGACCGGAGCAACCATCTCATCACCACGAGCGACAGAGCGTCAATTTACAGTTACGGCAGTCTCCGAAGGTGACTCGCCATCGGTCGGTGGGACAGTCCCGATCGCACTAATGCAGTTGAGTGAACTGCAATCAATGAGCGGTGCCCAAGCAGGCGATCAAGCGGATCAAATTCTTGTCAGTACGAACAACCGGATCAAGGATGACCTCGAAGCCCAGTACCCACGAACGATGGTTGTCGAACGCAACGGGCTTGCTGCACAGGAGGTATCGACCTCCAGCCTCCCTCTCGCGATTGCACTCGCAGCCCTCGTGACTGCACTGGTAGTTGGTGTGTTATTCGTTACGACACTGATGGGGCTAGAGGTAAATGCGAGTCGCCAAGAACTCGGAATGCTCGCTGCAATGGGTTTTTCACGGCGCTCGAGATCGCTGATCATCGCCACTGAAACCATTGCGATTGCGCTTGTAGGCGGCGTTCTTGGCGTCGGTATGGGTGCCCTCGGAATCGCCGGGGTGAACTCGTTTGGGACGGCCACACTTGGGTTAGACACTGTTGCTCGCTTTGACCCGCGAATGTTCCTCTATGCGCTTGGGGTGGCGATCCTCATTGGCTGCGTCGGAGCGATCTACCCAGTCTTGTTGAGTCTCCGTACTACCCAGCTGGAGGTGTTGTCAGAGTGAGTCGTCTCTCACGGTGGCGTGGACTGCTTGGGATTGCCGGATCGATCTTGCGTCACGAGCGCTTACGGACGGGACTGGCAGTCGGTGGCGTGGCAATGGCCGTCCTTGCCTCTGTCTTACTCGTCAGCGTCGGCATCGGCGTGGTCGATACCGGCCAGCAACAGTTCGATCAGGCCGGCCGAGATCTGTGGGTCAGCGGGGGACCGCTCGAAATCCAACCCGGGAGCGTCGGCTCTTTTGAGAATTCGCTCGTTAACGCCCATCAAGTCGAAGCCCAACTAAACGCACGTGAAGATGTCGCAACTGCTGATCCATTCGTTTTTCAGACCGTTTACATTAGCTCGAACGGCTCTGAGTACAACACGGTGATCGGAGTTGGCGCTGCATCCACTCCGAATGCCATTCCGGTGAGCGAGGGCCGTGCAATTGAACAGGGAGACATCCATTACGGTGATGGGAACTACAACGGGCCGATGGTCCACGAAGTGATCATCGACCAGCGTGTGGCCGATCAGTACAATATCTCAGTAGGCGATACCCTACAGATTGGGGCCACCATTTCAGTCGCGCAAGAACACGAGTTTACTGTCGTCGGCATCTCGAATATGTACTCCAGTACTGTCGGCGCTCCCACGGTGGTAATGCCGTCGAGCGAGCTACAGGAAATTTCGGGATTGACTGCGAGTGACCGGGCGGCAATGATAACGGTCAAGCTTCGCGACGATGCGAACGCCACAGCTAGTAAAGCTGCCCTTGAGCGAGCGTACCCGGAGTATACTATCCGGACGAACCAAGAGCAACTCCAAGCGACACTCGCTGATCAGGCGATCGTCATCGCCAGCGGTGCGAGTTTGGTGCTTCTCGCCATTGTGGCTGGTGTGTTGTTGCTCACAAACCTTCAATTGGCCTTCGTTGCTCGCTATCGCGAAACGTTTGGTGCACTAACGGCGTTAGGGACGTCACAGTCCTCACTCATCCTCGTGATCGTGATAAATACGGTTTGTATTGGGATTCTCGGTGGACTACTTGGGGCAGCGCTATCGGTACCAGGCGTGTGGGTACTGAATGAGATCACGCTCACTATCACGGGATTCGAGAACGTAGTGTCACTCTCGGACCGTGTATTGGTGGGCGGGATCGGAATCTCGGTCCTAATCAGTTTGATTGGTGGCGTGGCTGCAACGCTGTATCTCGGCCGGGCTCAGCCGCTCAAGCATTTACGGTGATTAGCATCTCGGATATATTGCTCTGTATGGCGACTTCTGAGGTCAGTGAACTCACTGACCATCTATCGAGTGAACTACCCCTGCTACTCGGCGGCTTGCACCGCTTCCTCGAGGCAGAGGCTTCCTGTTTCGACGACGCGACTTGCAGACACATCAATCGTATCCGCAGCGGTCGCAGTCTCCGCAGGCGTGTCTTCGGAGTGAACCACTCCTAGTTGGTTCCAACCGCGTTGCTGAACATTGAGCGCCGCGTTCCAGTCTCGGTCGATTTTGAAGCCGCACGACGGGCAAGAATGTTCGCGCACCCACAGCGGTCGTGTTTAGTTAAGCGTCAGAGTAATATTCAACTTAGGGAGCCTGTACGGCGGATAATTCCCCGCCCGACTGGATCCGCGGTAACGGTTAGTAACTTAGTCAGCGTCGAACGACGAACCGAACGCTGACGTGTGAAACCGCTCAAAACCTCACGAATCAGATGCGACACAAAATAATTACTCACAGTATTAACTAAACACTACCGATCAGATCCGGGACGGATTTAAGATGGTTCGCGAGGCGTTCGGGCCGATTGACGTCCTCGTGAATCACGCCAGTGCCGCCGCGTGGAAGGGACTTTTGGAGTGGATGTTGAGGAATTCGAACAGGCATGGGCGGTCACCGGGCGCGGTGCGTTCGTCTGCTCGCAGGAAGCCGTCGGCGATATGCTCGAGACGGGCGGCGGAACGGTTCTCTTCACGGGCGCGACCTCTGCGGTGCGGAGCCTCGGGGGCGCAACCGGTTTCACGGCCTCGAAGTTCGCCGCCCGCGGGATGGCGATGGATATCGCCAAGAGTTCGGCCCTGAAGGGATTCACGTCGCACACGTCGTCATTGACGGACAGATCGACACGCCAGGGGTCCGCGATCAGTTCGGCGACTGCGAGGACGAGACGCTCCTCGATCCCGATGAGATGGCCGAGACCTACTGGCACCTCGTCGAACAGGATGATGTCAGCACACAGCCATTCGAGGTCCACATTACGAACGGACCACAGAACTCCGAATTCATCTGACCGCGGCGGGAGCGGAGCCACTCGCCGGCTGTGCTCGTCGAGTGCGAGGTAAACCGTAAATCTCCCAACTCAGCAAGCCTTCACTTGTGGGAAGCTCCGCCGTTTACGGCGGAGAGGATGTCACTTTGATCGACAGAATGCGTATTCTTATTAGGCGTGGTTTCGCTGACGAATCTTGGTTCCTGCGCTACGAATCTGCTTGATCCGGGATCTCCTGAAGCGCGAAACGAATCCTGTAATCTGCCCGTGTGTCACCGGATTCTATCGTCGAGATCGTTACTGGACACTCAAGACCGTGGGCGAGACCGGTTGCAATGAACGACACCACGGGGTGATCGAACCGTGTTACGGGCCCATATGCGGAACCACTTACTATGACTGTGAGACCTTGCAGATCAGTATCCACTTCGGCTTGAGCTGAGTCAAGCAACTCGAACTGTGTTGTCAACGCTTCCGTAAGTTGAGACCCAAGCTCTGCAGGTGTCTCAGCAAGTGATCCAGCGAGAGCTTGCTGAAAGGACTCGAATAATCGACTACCGCTTGGGGTGAAAGCTACCCCTCGACTCTGTGCGTCCTCCGTTGCGATGATGGTCTCTGTTAGGGGTTCTGCCTCCGGAATAACGTATTCATCGACTTGCGGGACGAACAGTACAACGGGACGTTCGGGGGATCCCGTTGGAACATAGATTCGGTCGTCAGTGAGCCCAAGTTCGGTGGTGAGTGCTTCCTCGTTACTTGCCAGCGTCAAATACACATCACGGCCGGTATCAGCAGCGATGAACTGCTCTGGAGTCAAATACAACGTCAGGACACTACCAAACACCCCGACCCCAGCGAGCGACAACAATATGGTCTGAGCACTCGGAATAACAACGCCACTGACAGCAGCTATAACGCCAATTACTCCCAGTCCGATTGCGGTCCGTCGGTACTGCGTGTGTTTCGCCCGAACATACGAATTATACAACTCCTGGTTTTCCGTATTGAGTAACTCAAGTTGCGTAAGTAACTCCTCACGAGAGGAATTCGTCGTCTCTGTTGTCGTAGGATTATCACTCATTGGTCAATGTGGGTGTTTAAAGCTCATTGTTACTGGATTCGAGCTTCTCGGTCTGTTGTAGTATGTCAGTGAATTGAGCGAGCAGAATTGCGCCACCGGCGATCACTCCAAGGAGGATAACCCCGGTGAGAAGCGTACTGGTCTGATTCACAAGGAACAAGACGCCTATGACACCGATGGCCGAAACCCCTATAAACAGCATCTGTGAGTCCCGACCCCAGCCACATCGTATCCCATCACTGAGTAGTATCGCATAGAGGCTTGCGTGCGCGACGATCAAAATCTCGGTAGTCTGACTTTGAGAGAACGTCACAATCGCTATGTGACCGATAGCGACTGGAACGACAGCGGGGAACACAACCCAAGAGAGTGCGGCGACAAAGGCCGCTCCAAGCCCGATCGGCCCCAACAAGAACCAAAACGACACAACGAGTGAGAATCCAATAATCACATTGGTCACTGCATGTGCATTGATTCGTTGCTCATCTATCCTCGTGGTCACCACAGCGAAGCTACGAGCCACCAGATTCGACTCGGCAGAATTCGAAGGAGATTGTTGGCTCACGATTCGACCCTCCGTTGTCGGGTCCGGCTCCCAGCAGCAAGAATCCGAGCGAGTCGATCACTTGGACCAACTTCAAACGCTTTGACTCGCGGCAGGGTAGTTAAATCCCGACGGAATTGCTCAAACTCGGTATACCGCTGATACGCTAGGTCAACATCACGGAGTGAGGTATCTGTGAACAACGTAGAGGGAGTGAGATATACGAGGACCTGTCCCTCTCCGCGGCGAGCTACTTTGACCGTTTCTCTGAGCGTGGTTCGGTCTTCATCATCGGTGAAAATGACAGTTCGCGTCGAACCACTATTACGGGCTGTTGCGAGCCGTGCCGCTTGGAACAGTGGTCGCTCTGCCATACGTAGCACATACGCATCTGGGGTTGCAAAGAATGGTCGAAGGCGTTCACCGAAGGTCTCATCGTCGGGAAGGTTTGCCGCAGTTCGTCGCGCCCAAGAGGGATCAGCGGCGTCCTGATCTAACTGTGCATCGACGGGTGTTGTTGGGATTAGTTCTTGCAGCGACTCTGTGATTCGTTGATAATGACGGGCTGTTGTGCCGGGCGAGAACGTGTTGGTGAAGCCCGCATCACCAACTGTATAACATCCGAGCGGGTCGCCAAACTCCTGTGCACTTGCAACGATGGCTAAGGCCACCTGCCGCGCAAATATGAGTTTTGTTTCTCCTGGTGGCCCATCACCCATCGTATGCTGATGGTCAACCAAGAGTTCGGTTTCGACGTCTGTTTGTGCCTCGAATTCTCGGACGTACGGCTCGGCGAGACGCGCCGTTGCCTTCCAGTCAATTTGTTTTGTTGCATCGCCCGGGTTATACTGGCGTAGCTCAGCTGGTTTGGTCCCACTTCCAGTCCGTCCAGTATCGTGTTCTCCGAAGCCCGCCGTGAGTTGTGTCCCGCCCTCCCCAACGTGAATCGTCGACTGCGCTCGGGGTTCGACCGTTACACTTGGTGTGGTACCGGTCTGAATGCTGTGTTGGAACAACTCTTGGCGATCGGTGACCGTGACCGTCGGCTTCTCGAATTCATATTTTCCGGCCACTGGCCACGTGACTGTGAACGCTTTTTCGACAGTCCGTTCGCCAACCGGCAGTTCACAGGTTACGTCTGGCGCATCACTACTCAGTGGGGCCGCAAGATGCGAGGTAATCGATACTGGTGTTGGTGTCTCAGTCGTGATACGGAGTGTGCCTGTGGTTGCCTCTTCTGCTGTCACCCGTTTTCGATCGAGTGATTGGTCCACTATTATGTCTGTCTCGATTTCGCGCACGTGCGCAATAAACTGATATTGCGCGGTCCAGAGATAGGCCCCAATCGCAACTGCTCCAAGGAGAATGAGCGGTTTCGCGAGTAGTATGCTCCACGCAATTAAGACGACTCCAATCCCGAGGAGCATTAGGTATCGGCCCGTTATCTGCATCCAAGCAGCCATTTCACAGCGGGATGGTTAACCGTTTGCGGGTTTCGTCGACTGATTTCGGTGAAAGACAGGCTTTTGATGAGTCGGCATTTCTACAGTGATGTGACGTTATCGGGCTTGACCACGGATTGGCAGGATGCGATATCCATATTATTCGTGGTTTTGCTACTCGTTACGGTAAGTGTAGGCCCGGTGGCTGCACTCCAGTCTACTCCAGACAACCCAGTATTCCAGCAGACAACTCCGACGCCAGCGCACGCGAATAATTCTACGGTGCAACACGAGCGCCCTGATTCTGTAAGCGAATCCGGGGACACTGAGGCAGTGCGTCAGTGGTTGTCTGGTCGGTTAGCTAGGCAATTGAATGGAAGTGCGGTCGCGATTTCCCAGAGTGAATATCAACGTGGACAGGACCTATTAGGACCTGAATTTGAATCTCGATTAGAACAGTACGTCGACGTTGCGGGAGAAACAGACACATCGAGCGACGATCAAACTGGCGAGCAGATACGCGAGACGGCGACGCAACAACAAACGTATGCTGAGACCGTTGTATCATATAACCGAACCTACGAGCAGTACTTGGATGCCCGCCAGAGTGGGAATACCACGGCGGCCCGGCAGTATGCGCGGACCTTGGAGAATCAGTCCACCCAGATCAACGAGCTCAACCAATCTCTCACGGACCTATACGGTGAGCTTGCCCAATCTGGTGTGGAGGTTGGTACCGCACCGGAATCAATCTCGACTGTCTCACAGCAAATTGCGCGTCAGCAAGCCAGCATTCGTGAACAAACATTCGTCGCCACAGAGCTGCAGGTGTCAGTAACTCAATCGGCTGTGTCGTTCACCGAACCGTTGGCGATCACCGGTCAATTGACAACAGCTAACGGCACCCCCATCGCAAATCAGTCGATCCAACTGCAGGTGTACGAACGCAGATACACAGCGGTCACGAACGCTACTGGGACCTTTACGATTCAATATCGACCCGTGACACTGCCCGTCTCGGCAAACTCTACAACCATCTCTTATCTTCCGAACGCGGCATCACCGTATCTCGGAAGTAACACTATGTTTCCGGTGGAAGTCCAGCAAGTCACACCAACGGTGACAGCCACTATCTCACAGTCGACCGTACAATACGGCGATCAGATTGCTATCCAAGTGAATGTCACCACCAACGGCCAGCCAGTTCCCGCACTACCTATTACGGCGACGCTTGCGGGCAGTACTGTAAATCAGACCACGTCAGCTGGGACGACACGTCTTACTCGTCGGATTCCCCCATCGCTATCGGTTGGCTCAGCCACACTCTCAATTTCTCACGCTCAGACTGCGCTCGCGATTGGCCCCGTCACGGCGACAGAATCGATTATGGTGGAATCAACAGCGACAGCCCTCACCGTCCAGACGAGTACCGACTCATCTCAGCTCACCGTGCGGGGGCGACTCACAACAGCGGCTGGTTCGGGAATTCCAAACCAACCAGTCACACTTGGATTGGGCCCGACTGTGACTACCGTCACCACAAACGAGACAGGGGCCTATCAGTGGCAGACCGATGCAACGGCTCTTGAGATGAATGCGACGACACCGACGCTTACCGCTCGATTCGATGGCCGTGGTACCAATTTGGCGTCCGCCGCGGCGGACACACAAGTGACACTTCCAGATGCATCAACTGGTGATTCAGCAGGTGATGTTTGGGATTCGAATATCCTGCTTTGGACTGGGGGCGGGGTTCTACTGCTTGTCACATTGATTGGAGCAATTCGTTGGATACGTGACCCCAGCGAGAGTACGAGCAACGAGACTCCAGACGGGGCTTTCGACGCTGCAAGCGGGGCGAATAAGCACTCAGGAGTGGCTCGAAAATTACTTGATCGTGCGCGTGATGGGCTCCAAGCTAGCGCTACAGAGCCAGAACAGTCGGTTATAACAGCCTATGCGGCACTTCGGACCGCAATGGCTGATCGTTCTGGAATCTCTCCGTCACTCACACACCGAGAATTCCGACGGGCCTGTGAATCCCAACTCGATGATGTCGAGAAGGCAGATCTTGTCACAGTGATCGACGGCTATGAACAAGCCGTCTTTGCTGGAACTCTCGATCCAAATCGAGCCGGTGAGGTCGTTGCTGCAGCGACCGCGATAATTGACACTGTACATCCGACTTCCAAGGAGTGACACAGACCGCGTACGGGTACCCCCGTCTTCAGGTTGGGGGTCAAACACCAATTCACCCTAAGCGATAGCGCGGAGGACCCTGCCTAAACGAACGAGCAAAGCGAGTGAGTAGGGAGGGGAGGGAGCGTGTTCGTTTCGAGCGCAAACGGTTATAATGACGACCCGCTAACCGTGAGATAGTTCCATACGGGCAGAAGTACCCCTGTGAAGGGGGGCCACAGCAACTTTCGAGGGTCTAAGCACGGTGGATTCTCGAGTGGGACGGGTCACAGTCAACTGGCCCCAACGCCGGGGACGATGACCGCGAACGTGACGCAACACGCCTCTCCGTGTCCACACGGATTCGAGCGGGAGAACACCGGCAATTAAATTGCCGCTGCTGGTCCGACCTGCCAGCAAACAAGTCCAGACGGGCGTGCAAACCCACCTCTGCTGGAAGCCACGCAAGCCCCGTCCTCAAACCGCCGTAGCCGGTTAGGGCGGGGTAGTTGACTCCGATCGAAATATCTATAGTGCATAAATAATATCTAATAGACATATATGGCAGAGTTATTTGACCACTTCCACGCCCTGAAGGACGCGGAATCCGCCCATCGGATTTCCGCCAAGTGAAGCGTTCGAGGTTCCAACCCGCGCTCAAAGGGAGCCGGCAGCATACCGGAGGAACTCTCGTTTCCTCCTGTCTAGGGCTGTGGCCCGGCCAAACAGACCCCATCGGAATTCGTGTCATTACCGTGGGAACCACGCTGGTTCCCCACCCCTTGTGGTTCGGGGACGGCATCTCACCGATTCCATAGCACTTCTCATTGTGTGGTGCCACAGCAATATTCTTGCGGTGAGAAATCAGGGGCAGCCACCGTCCGTGGATTGTGACCGCTGTATCCGCTTAACCCCCGCCTGTTCGATCCTCGGTTCTGACACCTGTCGGAACATTCTCACTCACGGGAAGACAGGGGTTAGCGCTCGTATCTCTATCACGTCGTCGAAGCAGGCGCCTGCCCACGTAGGAGCAGTGATTCCCCTTGCCATATGCACGGGGGAAACATCCAACATACTAGAATTAGCATAGATACGTATGAATCCTGCAGGGGTTGTCCGACAACTGTACCGGGTGTATGGACTTGGAATTCTCGTATGGGCCGGCTGGTCAGCAGCTTGGATGGGATTCGGTATCGATGTCTCGCCCACAGCGATTGGGACGGGATGGCTCGCCATCGCCGGTATCGGTGCGATGCTGGCGATCGCGATGGGAATACTACGGTTCTCCGACGAGTATCGCCTGTTCAAAACGCAGTCCAACCGGGAGCGAATCAGGCATTTCCAAAATCACTTCTTGAGCAGTACACCACTGCACCTCTACGTGATCGCTCTGGCCGCGTGGAGCTTCTTGACCGTCGAGTGGTGGGCCATCAATCTTGATCTCGTCAGTCGAACCATCGTGGCGTACGGCTGGTTCCTCATCGCCCTGTACGGGCTCGGACTGACGATCAGTTTGACCGTCAAACACGAAGAGGCCGTGGTCAAAGAACTCGACGAGGTTACGCCAGAGTCTATCGATCTCGAAGCCGTTCGCTAAGAGCCCACGATTATGCAACTCACAGAACTTTTCACCGACGATTCAGCGGTATCGCCAGTTATCGGCGTGATTCTGATGGTCGCAATCACGGTCATCCTCGCGGCCGTCATCGGCACGTTCGTATTGAACCTCGGGCAGGGACTCCAGCAAACTGCACCCCAAGCGAGCTTCAACTTCGAGTACAACACTACCGCAAATACGACGACAGTGACACACGAGAGCGGGGATACGATTGATGCCGATCGGTTGAACGTAACGTCATCAGTATCGTTGACCGCGACCGAGTCTTGGAGTGGTACAGTGGGTGCTGGTGATTCGGCGACCTACGAGAAGGATACCGGTGACTGGGCTGGTGAAACCCTGCGTGTGGTCTGGGAATCCGAGACGGGCGAAAGCTCCGCGACGTTGAGTCGGTCCACTGCGCCAGCGGAGTGACCGCCTGATTAGAAGCTCCGTGAATTGCCTCGGGGTCAAACCCCGAGGGACTCTGCCTTGATTTCTGTGGATCGGCTTCATTTCACGGGTCAAGCCGTTGATTTCTCCTCGAATGGTTCACAAAATCAGTTGTCGCTCCCAGTATCGCCGTGTATGACGATTCCCCTGACACTCATTGCTGTGTCCCAATCAGAACAGACTTTTAATACCAGAGTTTGAGGCGAGCATATGCAACGCCGAGTGGTCCCTGTTGGGATCGTAATCTGTGTCGTTGTTCTCTCCGGTGTATTTATTGGGGGATCTGATCCTGTGGCTGCCGATAGTGAGTACGATATAACGATTCCCGGAAGTATTGAGACGCCCACCCGGGAGGTTGCAGTCTATGGATCAACGTATGAAATTTCGGCAATAGGGAGAGCAGAATCGGGAGATTCGGTCGATGTTGAGGTCACAGCGCCCGACTCAGATCAGGAATACGAAGTCTATCTCTATAATTCGGATCAGAATGTAGTTGAGAGAACTCGGTTGGAAGGAGATGATACCGCGACCTTCGATCTTAGTGATCTAGATCTCGATGCCGGCACCTATGTCTTCACAGTACAGGAGCAGGGTTCGACCGAGACGATTCATCCCTTCGTGATCAAGGGATACGATATCTCTGTTACGTCACCGAAATCCGCAACTGTTGGAGCCGAGATCGAGGTTGATGTATCGCTCTATCAGATCGATCAGAGTGCGACGAACAACCGTGTAGAGGTTGTCGTCGCCGGTGAAGATCAGGACACAACTGCAACAGCAAGCGAAAACGGCAGCCGATATACAGCTACAATCGATACCGATAGTCTTGCTGCAGGCTCGTATCGTGTCTACGCCAACGTCCGTGGCGAAAAAGAAGTACTAGGCGAAAAAGTGATGTTCGGAATCAGTGATCCGCAGTCACTCGATCTCGAGTCAGGGAGTACGTCCGAATCGACGTCGGAGTCGGGTGGGGGTGGTGGCGGTGGCGGGGGTGCCCTCCCGCCAGGAACAACTGAAGGTACAGAAACGGTAACCGCGACCCAAACACCCGCCAATCAGACGGCAACGTCCACGGTCAATACAACTACATCTAATCAATCGACGAGTGAAAATTCCCGCGATCAGGTGACCGACAATACCGATTCATCATCAGGCACAACGGGATCATTGGGATCAACTACTCCAAAACGGACGGATACGACACCAACTCCGATGAATGTCGTAACACCGAACGAACAGTCTCCAACGACCGAAACAAACACCCCCGGATTTGACCTCACGCTGTTGGGTGTGCTTTTCGTAGTCGCGATACTGCTAGCACGGGGTCGCCACTGAATCACCTCGGGAGTCACAGAGGTACAAGACAGAAGCCCACGACTGAGTCGTAAGTCGATAACAGTAGGCGGTGCTTACTATTTTCATCCCGACAGGTAAAGCCTTATTAGGGAGGCAATAACACATATAGCTGACAAAATGGGACGAGTAGCCACGATACTGATGGTGGCGTGTATCATCTTAAGCGTCACTACGTTCACGCCAACGGCGTCCGCCGCAAATTCGGACCCGTTGTCGGACGACCAAGTCTTCGAGGCATCAAGTAACGTCAACGTATGGGAGCGCTCGGTGCTCCCGTTACGCGTTGAGACAGACAATGCGGCTAAAACGGTAGACAATCCGTTTTTGGACGTTGAAGGAACCGGTATTGGACAAAAGTCACTGGGAAAATCCAAAACAGCTGTTTTCAATCCGGGAACCGAAATCGAGCTGTCATTCCAGCAGGATCGAGCTGGTAGTTCGGATCTATCCAACGCCGACGTACAGGTGGTCGCGGCGCGTGTGACCGGAAGCGGTGATGGAATCCCCAATACGTTCTCCGATGCGATCGATCTTATCTCTACGGAGAACGCGAACGAAAACGCTTCTTACGAATTCGTTGCTGAGAATACCACTCTGGACTCCCAAGGTGAGAGCACCTTTACCTACGAGCCCTCTGAACCCGGCCATTACGTGTTCTTCGTTGTCTCGAGTGACACCACGAACAACGACGCCGTGAGCATTGACGAAGCTGGAAACATCTCTGTTTCTGAAGATATCACACTTCTCGGTACTGATGTGGCGCCAGTCCAACGTGGCGATCCCGCGAGCGTCTCACAAGACCCGACGACGCCGGAGCCTGGCGATAACATCACCTTCGACGTCGACGCCAGCAACCAGCTCGGCGATAGCGGCGTGACTCACGTCGTTGCAGTCTACAACAAAGAACAGTTCACTAGCTCGAGTCACAACATCAAGGTCGATCCAAATGAGCTCGACAGCAACTTCGACATACAAAACGACAGCACCTTCGAGCATTCGATAGCCGATGTCGACGGTGTTGCCGACATCGAGAAAGGTGCTGGGGTGAATGGAATCGACCTCAGCGACGGTCGCGTGTCACGTGCTGTTGGGTTCGGTGCGACGATCGACTTCATTGCGGAGGATCTCAACGGCACCGCACCGAAGACGAACCGGACCGGTAACGAGATACTGAACGCGTCGATCGACGCTGACGTCGGCACGAACGGATCCCACCAGCTGGTCGTCGAAACGAAGAACAGCTGGGAAGACGGGACCTATCAGTACGTCTATCTCGGGACACTTGAGAACAACAAGAGTGCGATCACCACCGACGTCGGCACGTTCGACGTTTCGAGTACGACACCGTACTTCGATGTCGAAATCGCGAGTATCGACGATCCGGTGACTGCCGGCGACGATATCGGCGTCACGCTCAACATCACCAACACGGGACCGAACGGCACGGATACTGTCTCGGTCTCAGTAAACGATGGTGCGCGTGCGAACGTTACGGAAACCCTCGATACGGGGGAGAGCACTCAGACGCTCGTCTCGGTCCCGACTACCCAAGACGACGTCGGCGAGGCGACCGTTCGCGCTGAAAGCCCCGACGATTCGGCATCGACGACGATCACGATAAACGAGCGTGCGGACTTCACTGTCGATCTCACACTGGACAACGAAACCGTCGACCCCGGTGATACGATCACCGGAACGGCGAACGTCACGAATGAAGGCGGAACCGTGGGTGACACGCAGAATCTCACGGTCACGATCGATGATACGGAGATAAAGAAAACCTCGATAAATAATCTATCGTCAGGTGCGAGTCAAGAAGTCGACTTCTCGTACCAGACAACCGGAAGCGATGCAGGCACGCGAACCGTCACGGCCTCGACCGAAGACAACAGCGATTCGGCACTCGTGACAGTTCGAGAGCCA
The DNA here is from genome assembly GCF_052545375.1 of Halobellus sp. GM3. Lineage (NCBI taxonomy): Archaea > Methanobacteriati > Methanobacteriota > Halobacteria > Halobacteriales > Haloferacaceae > Halobellus > Halobellus sp. GM3. The sequence goes on from NZ_JBQWLT010000013.1 coordinate 19,393, forward strand.
GCAAACTTCGAGGTTGACGTAATCGAAGGCGAGTCTGACCTCGATGTCATAGCCGGACAGAACGCCACGATTGTCGCTGAGGTCGAGAACACGGGTGGGGTGACCGATACTCAGACAGTCACGGTTTCCCGCAACGGCAATACATTAGCGAGTGAGCAGTTTACCCTCGAAGCAGGTGAGATCACGGATATCGAGGCCGAGAACGAGACGCTCGACGCTGATGCACCTGATGGGTTCGACGTCACTGTGGAGAGCGATGACGATTCGGAGACTGTCTCAGTCACTGTCGAAGAAGCCACCACGTACTTTGACGTGACAGTCGACGACATCAACGGGAGTGTCGACGAGCCACTACCCGGTAACGAGACCAACATCACCGTCGATGCGACGATCAAAAACCTCGGGAATAGCAACGAGTACACTGAACAGACCATCCAGTTCGGCGTCGATGGAACCCAGAAAACTAGTCGCGAGGTCAACCTCACTGGAGGTGGCAGCACGACGCTGAACGACGTGAAAGTCCCGATCAATCCGGGACAGACGCCTTCCGTTGAGGTGACGGTCGCGAGCGACGATGAAACCGAGACGCGAACAGTTGAGGTCAACAGTACCGCCGAGTTCGACGTGACCATCGTCGAGGCGAGCAACGAGAGTCAACTCGACACCCAGACGCCGTTTTCGCCGACGATCAACGTCACGAACGTCGGTGAACAGCCGGGCGATGGACTCGTTCAGGTTCGATTCAACGGCAGTATCGAAGAGAACTTCTCTATTAACGCCCTTACTGGCGGCACGACAGACGAGACAGTCAAACCAAACAGTGGCTTCTCGCTCAACGCCTCCACGAGTGGAACGAAGATCGTCGAAGCCGAAGTGATCAACAACGGAACGGATGCGAGCGATGATACCTCGACTCGCCGTGTCAACATTGGCGATGCGCCGAACTTCACGATCGAGAGCTTCACGCTGAATCCCTCCGGAACGATCGAAGAGGGGAACACGCTGACGATCGACGCCACGGTCAACAACACTGGTGACGTCACCGGGAACCAGACCGTCGTCTTTGAGTTCGACGACACCGAAATCAACGCGACGGTCACAAACCTCGCAAGTGCGACCCAAAAGACGATTTCGGTCGGTTACCAGACGCGTAGGGCCGACATCGGCAGTCAAACGGTTTCGGTCAGCACCGACGACGACGTGGTTGAGGATACGGTCACCGTCGAAGAGAACGCCGAGTTCGAGGTGACGAACGTCGACGCTGACGACACAGCCATCGCCGGTGACTCAGCAGACGTCGCCGTCACCGTCGAGAACGTCGGCGGGGTTGCCCGCAATACGAGTAAGGTGCGGCTGTTCGCGGCCGGTGAGGAGGTCGCAAACCAGAGCGTAACACTCGGCTCGGACGAGGCCCGCATCGTTCAGTTCGATGGGGATGTCACTCCCTCGGCAGCTGGCGAGCTCACGGTGACCGCGGTCACCGATGATGACACCGGAACTGACACGATAGACGTCGGAGAACCCGGAGAGCTTGAGTACGAACTCGTTTCGATTACTGATCCGGTCACCACGAACAGCCAACTCCAAGCCACCGTTCGTGCGACGAACGTCGGTGATGGAGACGCCCAAGAAACGGTGAGTCTCAGAGTTGACGGACAGGTCGTCGACAGCACGACGGCGACCGCTGCCGGCGGCGAAACGACGCAGGTGACGCTCAGTCACACGGTCGGCAGTACCACTGGTAATGTCGCGGTCGACATCCTCGGTCCCGACGGACAGTCGCAAGCTGACGACACGGTCACCATCGAGAATCAGCCGGAGCCGTACTTCCGCGTCTCGAACCTCGATGCGCCTGCGTCGGTGCTGAATACGAGCCAGACGGTGAACATCACGGCCAACGTGACGAATATAGGCGACCTAGCTGGCACACAGAACGTCACGCTCTCGGTGGATGGTGAGACACGCGACACCAACGAGAGCCTGACACTCGATAGCGATAACACCACGACAGTCGATCTCGCATTCAACACCGACGATGTCGACACTGGTGACGTCACCTACAGCGTCACCAGCGAGAATCAGTCCAGAAGTGGTACGATCACGATCAACGAGCCAACACCGGGCACCGCAGCAATCGTCTCGACAGACGTCCTCACGGACGAAGCCCAGCAGGGCGAGAGCTTCGACGTCAACGCGACGATCGAGAACACCGGCGACCTTGATCTGACCGAGACGGTCGAACTCGACTACCGGGCTAACGGGACGATCGATGACGACGTCCAAGTCTCCTCGCTCGGAGCAGGCAACACCACGACGGTCACGCTCACTGCGACGCCGTCGGCCGAGCCGCGCGCCGGCACCTTCGATCGCGAGCTAGAAGTCTCGGCCGGTGACGATTCGGCAACGACGACCGTTCCCGTCGACTTCAACAGCATCCAAAGTGGTATCAACGCTGTGAGCGGAGACGACGATACGGTCCTTGTTGCCTCCGAGACGTTCACCGAACGGAATGCGATCACAATCCAGACTGACGGCGTCACGCTCAAAGCCGCAAACCCTAACGCTAGACCGACGATCCAGTCACCACGTAACGCGGACACGGGACTGATCGTTACGGCCGACGATATCACCATCTCCAGTCTTCGATTCAGTGGTGATGGCAGCGGTACCGGGATCGCCTTGGACGGTGACAGTGCTGACGTGACTAGCGTCCGTGTCGAAAACTGGACTCGAGGCATCACGGACACCGGCGGAAACCAGATTCGCGGCTCTGCTGTCGTCGACTCAGGTACAGGAATCATCCTTGATGGGACTGGTGGTTCCACCGTCGAGTACACGCGCATCGCTCGTTCCGACACGAGAGGGATGTTCATTCGGAGCCCGGACAACACGATCCGCGGTATGAGCGTCTTCACCTCGACGATCGGAATCGATGTCAGCACTGCACCGGATAACGAGATTCGAGAGAGCATCATTCGCGGAAACGACGATATCGGCATCCGAGTTCGTAATGTCCCCGGAAGTCTCACTAACCCAGTGGATCCGAGCGCTATCGTACAGAACAACGCGCTCGAATCCAACGGGGTGAATGCGTTCATTGACAACAGTAGTGTGAACGCGACCAGTAACTGGTGGGGAAGCCCAGGCGTCGCTGAAGAGAACGTCGACTACATCGTACGGAGTTCGATTGCAGCCGACGATCCGCTCCAGACCCGTCCGGACTCACAATTCGACGTGAGTGCGACTCTACCGAGTGATGTCACTCGTGATGAGCAGTTCACGATTACCACTACGGTTGAGAACACTGGAACGAAAACCGATCTCCAAACCGTCGGGCTGGTGGTTGACACCACAGTCGTCGACTCGACTGACGTCGAACTCGACGCGGGAGAATCGAAGAACGTCGATCTCTCGTACACGCCGGACATCACGGACGGAGATAGTATTGATCTCACCGTGCGGAGTCTCGACGACTCCGCCAGCCAGTCTAATGTCCAAGTGCTGGACCCGGCGGTATTCTCGATCACCTCCTACAGCCCGACGACGAGCGTGACCGAGGGAGACACGATCAGCGTGTCCCCGGAAATCACTAACACTGGCGAGGCCTCCGCCGAGGATACGGTCAGGCTTCTGGTGAATGGATCACAGGTCGACACTGCAAGTACCGGTAGTATTAGCGGATCGGGAACAGCTACGCCGACGCTCTCGTACACTACTGGTAGCAGCGACGTTGGTACCATCAACCTCACCGTGGCGACTACCGACGACTCTCAGAGCGCCTCCGTGACCGTTGATGAGGCTTCCGACACGGATGATGGTGATGACACTGGCGGTAGCGGTAGCAGTCGACGCTCCGAGGTAGCGAACCGCGTGACGACGCAGATCGGCGCAGACGGGACCGCCACCGCAGACTTGACTGACGGCGTCAGCGTCAGTCAGGTGCAGATCTCGAACCCCGGCGCGAGTGGTGAGGTGACCGTCGAGGAACTGACTGATCTCCCCGAAGGGACGCCGGAGCCCACTCGATCGCGCATCGCGACGGTCGATATTTCCGCTCCGGATCCGGCTGAAGGCTCGACAGCGACTGTCCGGGTCTCGGTCCGAGAATCTGCGCTGCCCGATGATGTGACACCTAACGAGTTGGTCGTCGAACACTACATCAACGGCCAGTGGCGAGATCTCGAAACGACAGTCGTCTCCAGTAATGGCGACGTTGTCGTGGAAGCAGAGACCGACGGCTTCTCTCCGTTCGCGGTGACCTATCAGCAACAGACACCAACACCCGAGCCCGTCACGGACACGCCTGAGCCGGACACGGACACGCCAGAACCCACTTCAGAGACAGATACTCCTGAGCCCGATACGGATACGCCCACACCGGGCGACGATGGTGGTAGTGGTGGCATCGGCTCTCTCGCTGGGATCCTGATCGCGCTGATCGTCCTCGCAGGCGGGGCCTATTGGTATTTCCAGCAGAATAACTGATCTCGCTGCGACTGTCTGACTCGCTTTTTCCTCTTTCCTCACTGACGTTGATACCACTGGTCGCCCACATAGAGTGCGTATGGGGCGACCCCGACAATGGATAGAATCACGAAGTACTCGATCCAGACCTCATTTAAATACGTCATATCGAGTGTAACGCGTCCGCCGTGGGCCACTAGGGCACCAATTAGAAAGCTAAAGAACACGCCCAACCCGAGTAACTCAACTAAAACAACGAAGGCAGTAAGACGTTTGAGAGACATCAGGTGATCTCTCGCGTGTTTCGTTTTCAACCGTATTGTTATGACACTCATATTTGGTTTATCGGCGAAATAGACACAATATCACGGCCTTCAGACGCCTGTTCGAGTACGTCTCCTACAAACCCCTGAGCGCGGTGTCTCTGTGGAGCAGGTCAAGTCGAACCATACGTCTCAACGCTGTTCTCGGATGGACTGTGGGTTCACCCACGAGGACAATCGCCACGGAGAACACTTCGAGTGCCAGAAGTGTGGGTACGAAGTGAACGCTGATTACAACGGCGCGAAGAACATCGGGCTACGATACGCCCGCAAGCGGATACACAGACTGCGTTCCTCGCCCACGTCGGGGAGCGGAGACACACCAGTAGACGGGCGTGTGAATGGTGGGACGTTCACGAGAGCGGAGCTCTCGTGAGCCAACCAGAACGCTTCGCGTTCTGGTGACGTTGAACGGCGAGAGTAACCAGCCTATTGCTGGGGGACTGATCGCCGGGAGTCCACATCAAAGCCCCACCCTCAACGAGGGATCCTCGTATGGGGGGAGCGAAGTAGGGTGGGGTAGTTTACCTTTCGTCTGTTTCTCCTTCTCTTGGACCTAGTTCAGATGTTATGAGGTCATCGAAATTCGTATGGGACATACGATAGGCATCTTGATGTTTCAGTACGGCTTTCCCCTTATCTGTAATTTCATAGAGCCCACTATTCTCCGCGGGACCAACACGCTGTACGCAGCCCTTATTCACGAGTGCGCTGAGCCGGGCGTTCATATACGTTCGTTCGTAATCCAAGATGACCGCAATATTCACAGCGTTGTTCCGGCCTCGATCGTTGAGACACTCCAAAATCAGAAAATCAGTCGGTTCGACTAATTTCAACTCCATTAGTAGCTTCTCTTTTGCGACCATTCGTATTGATTTTGAGGTATCATATGATGACATCCTCTCCGCCGGAAACAGCGGAGCTTCCCACAAGCGAAGGCTTGCTGAGTTGGGAGATTTACTCAATGTTGATTTTGGGCGCTTGAATCTCGACGTGTTTTTCCAAATCTGAGATTGCAGTTTGAAACTGCTCTCTATCTTTACTGTAGAGGGATTGTTGATCGACGGCAGCGATTCCAAGCGGGGTAATTTGATACAGGCCAGAATTTTCGATTGGGCCAATTTTTTGGACTAATCCGTAGTCGGCTAAGACTGGCAGTCGAGTGTTTACATATCCACGGTCTTTGTTGATTCGGTTGGATATATTCGCCCCCAGATCTCGTCTGCCATCTGAGAGAACGTCCAAGATGAGGAAATCAGTTGGCTGGGTGAGTCGAATCGGCATATCTCACACTATATGGTACTGGTATATATTTCTAGTGTCGCACCACTAATTTGAACAGTAGTCGACAACGGCGAGGGTAGGTTCACAGAACTTAAGGCGGGTGTTCCAACTGGCTTAGGCGGTACCGATGGTTCTGGACGACTTGTCCGATGGAGGAGAGAAGAAACACCAAGAGAACGAGCGCCGCCCAGCCGATTTCGGGGATGGTGTCAGTAGGGACAAAGCCGAGCCAGATGCCCGCTAGTACGATCGCCGAAAGCAGTGAGAGTCCAAGATAGTAGATACCCCACGGGATCGACTCACTAGGGACAATATCGAGATAAATATCCAGATCCACAACTTCGTCGGTCAGTTCAACCTCACCGCCCTCGTACTTGATGATCCCCGCATCGGCCAGTCGTTCAAGATGCGTCTGCTGCAGGGACGTGTAGACACGCTTGCGTTCATCGGCAGTGAGCTCTCCTCTTTCCTTGTCCTGTTCCCACGCCGCAACTTGTTCGGCGAGATCCGACAGCGTCACCGGCCCGTCGGCACGCTTGCAAAAGTGGAGGACGTAGCGTCGACGGTGGTTACTCAGGAGGTCGTAGAGTTCGTTCTTTTCGGGTGCATCGAATTTTCTCTGTTCCGTTAGGGACATTCGAGTTGGTTGGCCTCCGTTACCCAACAGGGGCCGTGGAGTGTGGTTCTCAGGCTTCGTACCACGAGTTGTGAATGCGACGCGTCCGTTAGGGGGTCAGAGTCCCTGTCCGACAACTACGGTCGCAGTTATGCCATAACACGGGCAAGACAAGCTTAATGATTTGGGACAAAACTCGTTGTTAGCTCTCAAACAGTGGGGAGTTGTCCCATCGCATCGCTTCACATTGAGACTTTGTATCGTCCCTCCGGCTTGAACTCAATTACGACATCAAACAGTGCTAACAGGTTTTTTTGATCGTCTGCTCAGAAACTATCGAAGCATCGCACTGCACCTGTAACAGCGTCTCAGCCGAAGAGACCTGTCCGATGAGAAAATGTGAACCCTGAACCGGTGTTCCTCGCAATCGACATCACGTACGTCGCCTACTACGGTGAGTGAGGAAATGGAGTGGGTGTCCGAATTCCTGACCACAAGCAATACGACTGGTGCCACAAGTTCGCCACAGCAACGCTCGTCGGTGACGGCGTCCATATGGTCGCCGGGATGATCCCCGTCGGAAACGCAGAACGAACGAATAACCAGGCGTACCCCGGCGACCATGAACAGTCGTTCGTCCACGGTGATGTCGTCCGAGAACTTCTCAGCATCGTCTCGGGCCACCTTACACCGCGGTGCATCTACGCAGACCGGGCGTTTGCGACGGCTGATACTATCCGGGCGTTCGAATCGAACAACCTGCGGTACCTGATGCCTGCACCGCGAAACAAGCGGACGAAGCGGTGATTGCGCCGCAATGTAAACATGGAACGCGGCATCATCGCTACTGAGCAGGATTGGGCATTCCACGGGGCGGTGAAGCACGGCGTGTCGAACGACAGCGTCACGACGAATCTCGTCGAGATGCCGGGCAATCCTGATGAGGAACAGTACGGGTTCGGTGAGAAGCGGGATTCTGACGAGGAGACCAGTGACGATGATGGGGATACCCTTGAGCCGGTGCCGTTCTATACGAATACCCACGTTGATGATGAGCTTGCGGTGGACCGCCGGCAGACCCGGCGGAAGGTCGAGCAGTACAACCGCTGTGGTGGGATTGAAACGGCGTACAAGAAAATCAAGGAGTTCGCTGCGTGGACGACTTCGAAGGAGTTCGAGGTGCGGTTGTGGCACTTCGGGTTCGCTGTCCTACTGTACAACGCGTGGCTGAAGGTTGACTTCCTTGTGCAGGTCGGACTGGACAAGGAGTTTCGGTCGAAGCCCCGGATTACAGCGGACCGGTTCCGCAGGTATATTCAGCGGCGGTTGACGCGGCTGATATAGCCTGTTTTCGTTTTCGCAGCAGCAGTTTTCGTGAGAGCCATCAGTACGCAGTAGTCGTGTTTTCGCGGTGATTTTGAGGGATTCCGGTGAATTGTCCGGTTCTTGACTGGTTTCGCGGTGTGGTTCGGTGGTGAAACTGGGAATATCGCAGTTGAAGCTGGAAATCCCGTACAGCAAATCACCGGGATTCGAACTACAGGGCTCACAGAAGTTGAGACTGGTCGTCTCAATGCATATGGCATTCTGGCGCAGTTCATAAATAGTATGAAAACGTAGTCCCGGATAGAACGATGGCACGAATTACCGGCTCCTACCCAGACGATCTCGACCTCCTCATCGAGGGTGCTGTCGAGGCTGGTGTGTTCGGGGGCAAGAGCGATGCGTTACGCGAGTTCGTGCGTGAGTACTTCGAGGACCACGAGAACGAACGTATTGCAGCTGCGGTCGCCCTCTACGAACGCGAGCGGATCACACTCGGTGATGCTGCGAGACTCGCTGATGTCGACCGCTGGACGATGCGTGACATCCTCCGTGAGCACGGTGTTGAACTTCGCCTCGGGCTCGGTGACGAAGACGACGCAGCCTACGAGGTAGAGGCAGCACGTGAACTCGAATTCGATGATGAGGACTCGTCTGATGAGGCGTCACGTGTTAAATGACAGGTAACGATCTCCCAGCGAACCCGAGCGTCTTGAACACGACTGTCCTCTCGAATTTTGCGTACATCGATCAGCTGTGGGTAGTTGCTGGCCTCTCCGGAATCTGTACGGTACCAGTCGTTCGTGAGGAGCTCGAACACGGCGTCGATAATCACCCATATCTCCAGGAAGCACTCGATACGCTCGATGACGAAATCCCAGTTGCGACGATTTCGGATACTGTCGCAAACAGAGAAGCCGTTGTTGGTGGGCATCTCGACCCCGGGGAAGCACAGGCGTTCGCCCTTGCCGACGCACAAGACGGTCGACTGCTGACAGATGACGGAGATGCCCGGTCGTTTGCGAAAGACCAAGGTGTGACCGTTGTCGGATCGGTTGGCGTTCTGTTGGCTGCAATTGATGCTGGGAAGATCGATGAAGCCACTGCTGACGAGTGGCTGTCGACATGGATTGATGAGATTAGCTACTACGTTCCGTATCGAACCATCTCGGAGTATCGATGACGGGCTTGTTCGGAGTTCGAAACGCCTGATTAGTGTGACCGTGAGCACGTGTATTACCACCAGGAAATGGGGAAGGCCCGAGCCCGCAGCTTGGGTCGCGAACTGCGCGAGTTGGGACTCAACGAAGCATATGTAGCGATCTGCGATGATCGGATCATCACTAGTGCCCCCTCCGAATCCGAGGTTCGCAAGCTACTCGAAGAGATTATGCCCGCTAGGAAGGCTGACCACCCCTACATCTACCACTTCGATCCCTGACCGAGAGTCCACAGCTACGACTGGAGTTGCGTGACAGTCGACGCGATTTCGCTTTTGGTCGGTACGCCGGAGAACTCGAACATTGTGTCCCCGACACCGAAGGCGTATCTCTGGTAGGAGACGTCGACCTGATGGACCGGGAGTTCGACAGCCAGCACGTCTTGGAGACGATCAGCCAGCGCGGGCTCTCGTATGTCGTTCCCAAGCGGATGCAGACGAGTGAGAGAGCTCAGGCCAAGCGGTTGCTTCGACATGATCAAGATCGGTACGAGACCGACCGCAAACTCCATCTCGGCGACAACGAGTGGCACTCGACAACGCTGATCTATCGGCGGAAGGAGAACTCCGAACACGACTATCATCGGCAATACTCGGTGTTCATAACGAATACGGGAAGCGGACATCTCACCGAGTACGGGTACAGGTGGGAGATCAAGAGCGGCTACAGGTCGATCAAACGATTTATGGCCGCCACGACATCGAGGGATTTCGGGTTGCAGTTCTTCTATTTTGCGTTCGCGTGTCTGTTGTACTCGATTTGGCGAGCGGTGGATCTGCTTGTGCAGGTTGAGCTAACTGGCGAGTATGAACACTCACCAATCGTGACGGCTGATAACACGCTGACGCTGTTGAAGAAGGAAATAGGAATCGGATAGTACGTGGACTCTACCCGTGGTAGCGCGGCGTCTGAGTGGCTACGCTATTTGAAGTCTCGAAAAGTCCCCGAATTAGTTGCCTGCGAAACAAGAACGGGCGTTTGAGAATTGGCCTGAAGCAGACTCCTCTCTCCGATTCGGCCGAAACCACGCATTACAGGCCCGCTAAACCTGCTATAGTCTCAACTTCCCGCGTCTCCAGTAGTTGAGACTGGCCATCTCAATGCGTATGCCTCAAGCCCTCTCTGCTCAGTCGTTCAGAGCTGATCGATCGGCTTGTTGATGATCTGGAAGACTTCGCTCGCCCGGTAGAACCGATTCCGGTCTTTCCCGGTGAGTTCTTCGAGTATTCCGTCATCTTCGAGCTGTCCGATCAGTCGGTTAGCCGTGCTGTATTCGACATCCAACCAGTCGGCTGCTGTGTTCACGTCTAGGTACGGATCTTCGAAGAGCCGCATCACCAGTTCAAGGATATTCTCAGACCGCTCGCTCTGATAGCGCTGTTGATAGTCTTCTCGGAGGTTGACTAGCAGGTTGGCCCGCTGGTGGGCCTCCTCTGCTTGTGACTGCACGCCACGCAGGAAAAACAGGAGCCACTCTTCCCATTCACCGTGCTGACTGACTGCCAAGAGATGATCGACATACGCTGAACGTCGTGCGTTGAAATACGAACTCAGGTAGAGATACGGCTCAGGCAGGAGACCGTCACGTTGCAGGAGGAGACTGATCAATAGTCGCCCAAGTCGTCCATTCCCATCGAGAAATGGGTGAATCGTCTCGAACTGGTAGTGGATTAGCCCGATTCGGAGAAGTGGATGCAGATTCGTCTCTTGGTTCGCATACTCGAGCAAGTCTTCGAGAAGGCCAGGAATCTTGTTCGGTGGTGGCGGGACGTATCTGGCGTCTTGGATGTATGGCGTACTGCCGATGAAGTTCTGAGTCGAACGGAGTTCCCCTGGGTCAGCCTCATCTCCACGGACACCCGAAAGCAACCGGTCGTGCATCTCGCATAGCAATTCGACGGTGATTGGATCGCCAGCTGTGATCGCATCCAATCCGTGCGTCAGCGCGTGTAGATAGTTCACGACTTCTTGGGTGCCCTGCTGTCTGTCTTCGTCGATGAGAGCCTCCTGTCCAGCCTCATAGGCGTAGATGTCTGAAAGAGTAGCATGTGTGCCCTCGATTTGCGAGGACTCCAGCGCTTCTTTTCGGATGAACGGCTCGATCAGGATCTCCCTTGAGCCGACACGTGGACCGATGCCGTGAAGTCGGCCAAGTGCCTGTGTCGCCTCCGCCAGCGGTGTAATGAGTTCCTCAGTACTGATTGAGGGCGGAAGCGGGTCAGGTTGAAACGCCGAATACGTCCCCTTCGACGTCGTCGTGGGAACGATCTCACCGGGTGCTGCCTCGTCGAAGTCATCTCGCTCCATTAGTGGTATCCCTACGAATACGCCCGCCACTATTGGTATTTTTGGTACTAAATCAAAATAACAGTCTGGCTGATTGCGCTGTTACAACTACTCAGGATCTTTGGGGACAGGTTTGGAGGCACATATCTTTTCGCTGGTTTTGCGGGGGAGCACCTGCTCAGTGTGTCTGCAACTCGAGCGATTAGGACAGTTGTTTCGTCAGTTCTACACTCGGAATCTCCGGTGTGTCGGGGCCACTTGCATCGATTTCGCGCTGTTTTTCGAAGCCGAGTGTTTCGTAGAAGCCAACAGCGTTTAGCGACGCGGGAACGATTAGCTCCTCTACGCCTTCCTGTCGTGCGATTGTTTCGAGTTCCTCAACAATTGTGCGCCCGATTCCTTGTCCTGTGTAGTCGGGATCAACAAATGTTGCAGCCAGCACGTTCTCGTCGAGGTGGATGCTCCCCCAGCCAACAACCAATCCATCTAATTCAGCAATAATTGGACGACACGAATCGTCGGTAAACTCATCTTCAGGAATTGCCTCAGCATCTGGCTCAGCGGGTGCCAGAAGCGCAAGCTGTTCGTCCGTGTAGTACTCTTCTCCGTTCTCTCGGAGCGACTCCGATTGGATACGCGCCATTGCTGCTGCGTCTTCAGGAGACGCCTCTCGAAGAGAGACCATTATGTGAACAAGCAAACAGCTAGAATAATAACTTTCCCCCAGATTGAGCAATCCTCGTTTATATCGAGCAGTTAGACGAATACTTGAGCGTGTCGTGGTCACCCTCTAGTCGTGGCTCCAACCCGTGAGTCTCGCCGTACTGTCTTCCGGCAGATCGCCCAGCTATCCTATATCGACTGGCCCACGTACAAGTCGAGTCCACTGTTCGATCGCACGTCGCTCTCCGGATTAGGGTCGGACGTTCGTCTCGTTGCGGAAATATGGTTCCAGCTTGATGATCACGATGGCGTTGATCCATTCATCCACGCAGTGCCGCTCGCATACGTTCAGTTCGATGCCCATGACCGATACGCAGGCTCGACGAGCTACGAGATGGAGACACTATTTCGCCAGTTCCTGCTGAAAGAATGCCACGGCTGGGACCACGAAACTGCCCTCATCGAATACCTCACTCAGCACCCCGATCTCTGTGATCAACTTGGCTTGGAGTCGGTCCCCGATCAGTCCACGCTGTGGCGCAGCTGGCACCACCGATTCACAGCTACACTCCAAGATACTGTTGAGACCGCAGCGCGAACCATCCTCATCAAAGCACAGAACGCGGGCGTCACGGTCCCGCGCGAGCCAAACCGACAGAGTCGCAGACACTGTGACGAGGGTCCGGAATCGGACCCCGATGACCAGACCGTATTGAAACAAGCCGAGACAGTCACTGAGCGGGTCGGTGATGTTGCGTTCCAAGCGTTCTCACTGGACCGTGGCAAGTGCTGTGAAATCCACGAGAACGCCTACTGGGGCCTCCAGACCTATCTCGGACTTCGCGAGAACTTGGCTGTCAACGAAGGCGCTCGGAGCTTTATTCACGAGTCGAACCGAGACCGTACACCACTTGGCCACGCCCATCGCGAGCATGTACGCGACCTCTCAATCGAACAGATACGGAAGATGTATCGCCAGGCGGTGAGTCGACTGCTGGACCGGGTAGCAGACACAGAGGAGTTCTTCCGGGCTGGCATCGTCGCCATAGACATTACTGAGTCCGACCCGTTCACCGGCGATAGAACGGACCACGAAGACGAGATTATCGGCACGAAGGAGAAAACCGATGAGTACGCCTACCAGTGGGCGACGGTCCAGCTGGTCGGGAATGCTGTTCCGATAGTCCTCGATGCGTGCCCAGTTCGGAAAGGCGACACCCGGAAGGAGATCGTCGAGGACCTCTTGGACTCGGCAGAGGCGGCTGTTCATATTGATAATGTCCTGATGGACCGAGAGTTCGACAGCCAGCACATCTTGGAGATGATCAGCCAACGCGGCCTCTCCTACGTCGTCCCGAAGCGGATGCAGACCAGTGAAAGAGCGCAGGCGAATCGGCTCCTCAAGAAGGGAAAGGACCGCTACGAGACCGATCGGAAGTTACATCTCGGCGATAATGAGTGGCACTCGACGACACTGATCTACCGACGCAAAGAGAACTCCGAACACACCGATCATCGGCAGTACTCGGTCTTCATGACGAACCGAGGCAACGGCCTGCTCACAGAGTACGGGTACCGATGGGAAATTGAGAGCGGGTACAAGTCGATCAAGCGGTTCATAGCCGCGACGACCTCGAAGAACGTCGGCCTGAGGTTTTTCTACTTCGCATTTGCGTGTCTTCTGTACTCGATCTGGCGGGCTGTGGACCTGCTTGTGCAGGTCGAATTAACCGGTGAATACGAACTCTCGCCCATTGTGACAGCCGATAATACGCTGACGCTGGTGAAGAAGGAAACGGGAATCGGATAGTAGCGGTACTCACCCCGTGGTAGCCCGACTCTGAGTGGCTACGCTGTCGAAAGTGGCCGAAATTCGCGTATATGGTTGAGATTTCAACAATATGGGCCATTTGGAGAGCAATCTGAGTCAATTTCCGCTCTCCGATTCGGCCAAAACCATGCATCACAGGCCCGCTATACCCACTGTAGTCTCAACTCCCAAGGCCCCCAGTAGTTGAGACTGGTCGTCTCAATGCATAAGATTGGATTCGACGGTTGAACGCCAATCGTTTTCCCCGCTACCCCCTTCGATTGAATTGTATCGATCGCCGAGCACGTCGCTCCGGCTGTGTGTACAGATACAACGTATGCCACTCGCTCAACTCCTCGAACAATACGTTAGTCTGGGTATCTTCGTCCTCGCTGCAGGCCTGAGTGTACTCAGCTTCCTCGCATGGCGGCGGGAACGTGATCGTCGTATGTGGATCGTTACGCTCGGGTACGCGATGTTCGCCGTCTACGGACTCATCGTGTTTCTCGAGTACCCGCTGCTCCCGTACGTCCCGTACGCTACGCTGGAATTACTCGAACACGGGAGTGCAATCCTGATCCTCGGTGGCCTCCTAGCGTTTTTCGTCGCTTTGACGCGGGACTAAGCAATGTCGGACCCGGATCTCGAATTGGCCTCTCGGCGGGAAATCTACCAGCGGATAGCCGATACGCCCGGAATTCACTTTCGCGCGCTCCTCGACGAACTCGAGTACGCGCAGGGGACGCTCCAGTACCAGCTCAGGTGGCTCGCCGATGAAGACCTGATCGACGTCTCTGACGACGGCAAGTACACGCGGTACTATCCGGCTGCCGAGTTCGACGAAGCCGATCGAACAGTGATGAACGCGTTGCGCCGGGAATATAGTCGCCGCATCCTCGCACATCTTCTCACGGACGGTCCGCTCTCGACAACCGAGCTCAGCGACCGCTTGGACAAGGCACAATCGACGGTCTCGTGGCATCTATCAAAGCTCGCCGAAGCTGAACTCGTGACGAAAGAGCGCGACGGCCGAAGTGTCGTCTACGAGCTCAGCGATCCCGATCGCGTCAAGTACCTCTACACGGTTCACCGGCGCTCGTTCACAGACAAAGTCGTCGACCGTATCCTGGGCCTCTGGGACAGCTACTAACCCGGGGTCGTGTTCGACGGAATCCCTCGAAGCACCAACAGACGCAACAGGAGCACGTACACGAGAAACGCCACTGAGGGTCCCAGCAGAGGACGGATGAGTCCCGTCAGATCAGTCCCGATTGCGGCCGCGTGAATTGTCCCGAAGGCGAACCCAGCATATGCGAATGAGTGGACGACGCGTGGGCCCCAAGGGCGATGGAAGCGTTTTGCGTCAGTAAAGCCAAGCACCGCGACGACGAGTATGAGCAGTGCCCCCGCACCTACGGCGATGCCGCCGAGAAAGTACGGCATCGAGTATGCCGGCGCTGGAACCTGTCCGGTGACAACGAACCACGCATCAAGGACACCGAGTCCCGCGTGTAGCAACGTGACGATCATCGCGAACACGGAGAGTTCGATATGGATTCGTTGAGCGGCCTCGTGGAGCATTCCAAACGACTCCGTGTTGTAGAGGATTCCCGTGAGAACTGCCAGATACAACGCCGGATACGTCACGAGTGCGGCACCTCGGTCGAGGAGCCAGACGAACTGTGACATCACGATGCCCCCGTCGTTTCGACGACATCGGGACAGCCGTCCGCGTCTTGGAACCCGTTTTTCGTTTCCGGTCGTGTCGGACACTTATCCGCCGAGTCGTTGATACCATCACCATCGTAATCGGCAGGGGCCTGTCGCGTCGAAACGGTCTGGTCGACGAGGTCGCTTTGTTTTTGTTCGGTCGCTTGGGCGGCACGTACGTCTCCGATCTGCCAAAGAGCAGGGACAGCCACCACTAAGACGACCATCGCCACGACAGTGATTCGTTGCTTATGTGTCCAAGACATGTGTCTCAAAGCCATCTGTCGTATGGAAGACGCCATCGTGGATGATGAGCGCCTCTAGACCCTCCCATTCCGATGCTAATTCGCGTGCCTTGGCAAGTGGGAGTGCCGTGAGGGTCGTCGCCAGGGCGTCGGCTTCCATACAGTCTCGGTGCGCCACGACGGTGACCGATTCATGGCGAGAGCCGAGCGATTCGGTGGTCGGATCGTAGACGTGGTCAGTGCCGTTTCGCGACCGTCGGTATCCGCCGGATGTTGCGACATACCAGTCCGTGTCGAGGACCTTCAGCGGTGTGTCGTCACCGTATGGGCTCTCGATGGCGACCGGGCCCGTCGGTGGAGACATATCCCCCCCACCACTGACGAACCCGCATCGGCCGAGTCCCGTGAGCGTCTCGGCGGTTCGATCCACGATGTATCCCTTGGCGAGGCCATTCAGGTCGAGTTCGACGTCGGTCGTGACGTGCGACCCGCTGGTTCGGACAGTTCCGGTATCAAACTCCGTTGGTGGTGTTTCGCTGTCACCGCGCAGGAATGTTTTGAGGGTGTGTTCGACGCGGCCCTGATGAATATCGAACACCCCGTCAGTCCGGTCGTTGTATTCGATTCCACGGCGAACGATTTGGGCAACGTGTTCGTTCCTGACTTCTTCTTCACGGTTGAGCTGGCTGACGGCACTCGCCGCATCGAAGGCGTTCAGCTGGGCTTCGAGTGATTCAGCCGTTTTTCGGGCCGCAGTTGCCCCAGCCTCGGCCCGAACGCCCGTCGCCTGAATCCGAAACGTCGTGTCACAACACTCGAACTCGCGGTAGGCGTCTCCAATCCGTTCGTAGACCGATGCGAGCGATCTCATCATCTCGGTCACTCGTCTTCTTCGTGTTCTTCGTCCTCGTGTTCCTCTTCGTATTCTTCCTCGTCGTCTTCATCCTCGTCGTCTTCTTCATACTCCTCGTGTTCTTCGTCCTCGTATCCGGACTGTGTCTGGACTGCTGGGGTGAACTCCTGATTCGGCGTCGGCGCATCCGCAGTAACCTGTTGTGAGGATTCTGACGCGGGTGTATCTGGTGAGTTAGGTTGGTCGCCAGCCTGCGCGAGGCTGCCACCGGGCAGCGCGAGGGCCCCGGCGACACCAGCTGTGAGGAGCGCACCGACGAGCGTGAAGGCGACGAGTTTGTTTTTCGGGACGGGAACGCGCATGATTAGCTACCCCTCGGTTCAGAACCACTATCTTCGACGTGTCGGTCGTTGCGTTCAGCCATTGCAGATAGAGGGTTGAGACAGCCTTAGTAAGGCGTTCGCGTCCAACCATCGAATTTTCGTACAGCTATCGAATCGGTTCAGAGCGCGAGGTGGGTTCTGAGTATGTATGTGGCTTCATTATTGAGCAACTGGCACTACTGGCGATCCCCTGTTTGCTCTGCGTACGGGATGATTCGGCGGTTGTACGAGGATTCGATAGATGGACGCGAACGAACTTTTCGGCGTTGTATCTACGTGTCTCTATGCAGACTCGTTTACGGCGAGTAAGTCTGTTCGTTGTACTCCTGCTAGTCGTTAGTGGAGTCGGCACCGTTCAAGCGGGGGCCTCGCCAGTAGGTGGTGATCATACAGTTATGAAAAAACTCGACGCAACAGAACAGTCACTCTCCCCTGTTTCGGACATGGGTGAATTGGACGGAGAGGAAGGTGAAGATGCAGAGGATTCGGACGAAGATGAGACAGGCGCGAGTCTGATTGGAGATTGGTGGGGCCTTGGTGGCGAAGTGAATGAGGCTCCGTACATTGGTGTGGTTGAAGCTGGCATTGTCTTTCTCGTCCTCGGTGTCCTCGGGTACAGTATTGTAAAGCGAAAGCGATTACTGCCAGTGCAATACCGTCGGTATCAGTTACAAACACACCAGTGGGTCGTTCTCATCGGGACGGCACTAACGCTGCCACACTTCATTACTGTGGAAGAGTGGGAAGGCCTCGGTCTCGCAGTTGCTGTCTGACTCGGCCTAGAGGTGGCGAGTGGCCTGTACGGTCGATATCTACATCGGCACGTCGTCCGGCTTGGACGAGGAGATGAGGCTCCGTCAGTCGTTGGCCGTGTGCTGACCGTCACCAAAGAGACTCTCTTTTCACGATGGCGACGAGTACACGTCTTGCTGACTGTTGTCACTGCTATCGTCCTCGTCCTCCACATTATCACTGCAATCGGTGGTTGACCTTCCCGTGGTGTCGACTCAGCCTGATAGTAGAGGAATGACGGCAAAGTTGGAATTGGCCCGTTTCGGACAGTGCCGCACATCCTTCGATGGAGATGAGTCCGTACACGAGTCAGGGGTATGGAGTTCTAGTGGTCCCGAGTGATACTTCCCGCCGTGATGTCTTTCGACGAATCGCTCAACGCCCACACGTCGATTGGCCGGCCTACGACTCGACGCCACTGTACGACCAAAGTTCACTGACAGCGCTCACAGAGGATATCCGGACCGTCTCGGGAATCTGGTTCGAACACAGCGCTCACAACTCGGTCGAGGGGTTCGTGTGTCAGTATCCACTGTCCTACGTGGAGTTCAGTCCCCATGATCAGTACTCCGGCCCGACTCGATACGAGATGCCACAGCTCTTCAGAGCGTTCCTACTGAAAGAAATGTACGGCTGGGGCCACGAAACCGCGCTCGTCCAGTATCTTCGTCAGCACTCTGAAACCCGTCGCTTGCTCGGGTTCGGTTCCGTTCCCGACCAGTCGACACTCTGGCGCAGTTGGAACAAGCGCTTCAGCGCCGATCTCCGTGAGACAATCGAGAGAACGGCTCGGACGATTCTCATCAACGCACAGAATGCCGGTGTTGCGATTCCTCGTGACCCGGAACGGAAGCTCCAGTACCATAACGACGAGCCTAGTGCGACCGATCTGGACGACCAGACTGTTTTGGAAGAAGCAGCGAAGATCAGCGATCACGTTAGCCGTGTCGTCTTTCCGGCGTTCTCGCTGGACCGTGGCGAGGGCTGTGAGATCCACGAGAACGCCTACTGGGGCCTGCAGACGCATCTCGGACTTCGCGAGCGGCTGGCTGCGAACGAAGGGGCTCGCAGTTTCCTCTACGAGTCGACTCGGGATCGGACACCGCTGGGGCACGCCCATCGGGAGCAGATTCGGGACCTCTCGATTGAACAGGTTCGAGCGATGTACCGGCAGGCCATCACTCGGCTCCTGAACGAAGTTGCCGAGACAGAGCAGTTCTTCCGAGCGGGGATCGTTGCAATCGACATTACCGAAGCTGATCCCTTCACCGGCGATAGAACGGGCCACGAAGACGAAATAATCGGGACGAAAGAGAAGACCGACGAGTACGCCTATCAGTGGGCCACCGTCCAGTTAGTAGGGAATGCAGTGCCGATCGTGCTGGACGCGCGCCCCGTCCGAAAGGGAGAGACACGACTAGAAATCGTCGAGGACTTGCTCGATTCGGCTGAGGACCTCGTTCACGTCGATAACGTACTGATGGATCGGGAGTTCGATAGTCAGCACGTCCTGGAGATGATTAGCCACCGCGGGCTTTCCTACGTCGTTCCCAAGCGAATGCAGACCAGCGAGAAGGCTCAGGCGAAGCGATTGCTCCAGCGTGACCAGGACCGGTACGAGACTGACCGCAAACTCCATCTCGGGAAGAATGAGTGGCACAAGACGACGCTGATCTATCGTCGAAAAGAAGACGCCGAGCACGACGACCATCGACAGTACTCGGTGTTCATGACGAATTGCGGGAGTGGTCACCTCACGGAGTATGGCTACAGGTGGGAAATCGAGAGCGGCTACAGATCGATAAAGCGATTCATGGCCGCCACTACGTCGAAGGATTTCGGGCTTCGCTTCTTCTACTTCGCGTTTGCGTGTCTGTTGTACTCGATCTGGCGGGCCGTCGACCTCCTCGTGCAAGTCGAGTTGACGGGTGAGTACGAGCATTCCCCGATTGTGACTGCGGACAATACGCTCACACTGTTGAAGAAGGAAACTGGAGTCGGGTAATCGCCGATATTGAGCCAGTGAGAACAGGGGTAACGAGCGGCAGCGCTGTTCTGATCTCTTCAAATACGCAGTTCTAGTTGGGATACTAACTGGAAGTGGTGTCCCGACCCGAGTGTGAACCGTGTCAAGTTCGGTGGTTCGGCTGATATCGTGCATACCAGCGGTGCTATAGCCGCCGTAGTCTCAACTTCCCAGGCCTGAGATTTTGTATAGCGGTATACGATATATAATTTTCCATAGTGCGGTTTTTCGGTGCTAAGGGGCTCCAGATACTCGATTTCTCTCGATGGGGCGAATACAGCGAGTGGTTCTGATTATGCCCGTAATCACGACCACTTTGAAGTGCCCCGCCGCCGTCGGTGAAGCACGAATGCTGCAATCGGCTCAGAAAGACGCTTCCCCCGGTAGACCCGCCAAGAACGGGGTTCGAGATTTCTCTGGGTCGCCTCAGCCAAGTCCGTGGAGATGGCGAGGGCCGTTTTCGTGGTAGACCAGATGCCTGTGACCTATTTTATGACACAGCACGAACGGGTTTGTATGACTGGAGGTGAGTCGATTTCCGAGGGCCCGATGGAACGCCAACCCATGGGGGAAGACCGGGTGCGGATGGTCGCCCGACAGGTTTCAGAGCCGCGGACAGCAAACTGGATCGCCTCCGAAGCAGACTGGTCACACGGGCCGACCAAACGCGTCCTCGAACATCTCGTCGACGACGGCATCCTCCACCGTGACGACACCGGGGGCCACACGACATACTTCCCCGATTATCGCCGTCAAGCGCTCACGGAGGCCATACGCCTTCGGGACAGCGACTACACCGTCGAAGACCTCACCGAACGGCTCACCGAGATGAACGCTCAGATCCGAGGATGGAAGGTCGAGTTCGATGTCGAGTCACCGAACCAACTTCGCGAGACGATCGCTGACCAGGTACTCGACGTCACCGAAGAGGATCGTCGCCGAGAGATCGTGCGTGAGTGGGAACAGCTTCAACGGCGAATCGAAATTGTGGGTTTTGCCATCCGAGAGTGGGACTTTCTAGCCCCAGCGACTGAACGTGGTGAGGCCCGGAGGTGACGGACCTCGTTCTCCGCACGTCCGTTGCTGGCAGATGAATATTTAGGCTGATTACGACTCACGTATAATGTTTTTATAGTAGTGGTCCGTGGTACGGCACATGAACCGCGAGACGGATAGTACGAATTCGTCTGGGGCAGCTATTTCTCTTTCAATACCCCCTTCAGATCCGACTTTATTCAAACACAAGGCGACGAGCGACGTCCTTCTCTTTTTAACAAACCACCGATTCAGTGACTTCTCACTGCGAGAACTCGCGACACAGATCGGTCACTCACACCAGTCCGTCCGACGAGCAGTAAACGTTCTCAGCGCGAACGACTTGGTCGTCGAATCGGCCGAAAGCAACCAGCGACTCGTCCAGATCAACAGACAGCGTCTGTCGATTCCGGACGATCCGATCCTTCGGATCCCCCAACCAGAGTATCATCAACCCGTCAAAGCTGCGGTTACGGAGCTTCGTGAGAACATCACCGACGTCGTGGGCATCATCCTCTATGGGAGTGTGGCTCGGGGCGAGGCTGACCGACGGAGCGATATCGATCTCTGGGTGCTAACCCGGTCTGGGCGGGCCGAAAGTCAACGAGAAGCGAACACCATTGCCCGTAACCTCGAAGACACGGAGTTCGATGGTGACCGATACGCCTACGATATTGATGTCGAGGCCGTCCAGGCGATCCCGGCGTACACCGAAGACATCCGAGAGATCGTCGTTTCAGGGATTCCGGTCTACAAGACGAATGACTTCGAAACCGTCGAGAACCTCCTCTTGGAGGAAGGTGCCTCTGATGAGTAACGGCTCGGACCCGACCGCTGTGCTCACAGCACTCGACCGTGCACAGGATGCCTTCGAGATGGTCGGACGCGGTCGAACAGCGTTCGAGGACGGGATTAGTGCCGACGAAGACTGGAAGACACAGTTGACGAAAGCGTGTCGCCTCCTTGAGGTTGTTGACACTCTCCAGTCACAGGATGGGTACTACACGGCCGTCATCGAGGTCTGTTTCGGCGCGATCGAACGGTCGATCGAGGCGTACGCGCTCGCGATGACGAACGATACGCTTCAGGACTTTCAGGATCACCAGTTCAGCTACGAGCGTGCCCACCAGATCGGGCTGTTTGAGCGGGAGACTGCAGAGGCGATGAAGGACCTCTACAGCGAGAACCGGACAGAGAGTTATTACGGCGGGGGGCGTCCAACCGAAGAGCAGGCGGAAGCAATGACTGACCTCGCCGGCGCTGTCCATCAGTTTGCAGTGAGCCAGATCCGGGAAGGCGGCGTCTGTCTGTGTGACTGACTACGTTCAACAGTTCAGGAGAGCACTATGGACCAGAATGCACCGACGAAAAGGACGCCATTGACCTCACTCTCCGAGTCGTTCGAGCGCTACCTCCAGGACAAGGGGAAAGGCCGTGGAGGCGACGGCGGGAATTATCGACGCAACGCCGCCCGCGAACTCGAACGGTTTGCTGAGTGGGCCGCCGGCGACCGCGGGGGCGACGACTGGACCGGGATCGTCCCCGACGACGTCGACCGCGACCCCACCTTCGAGGACCTCGACGAACGCGTGTTCCGGGAATATGCCCGACATCTTGCCGGCGATCGAGGACTCAAACAGAACACGGTACAAACCTACTATCGCTATATCTCTGCGTGGTGTGGATGGTGTGTCAACGAAGGATATCTCGAAGCGCACTACGCGCAGCGGGCGAGTGCGATGGCGCCGTTACCGGAGGACGACGGCCGCAAGCCCGGCGACCAGCAGGCCTGGACATCGGAACAGCGCCACGCGATCACTCGTCACGTCGACGAACAGGCACGCGCGACCATCGAGGCGTACACGACACTCCCGGAGGATACTGACCCCGTTGACAAGCAGCGAGCGCGCTACGCGGCACTGAAGGCGGCTCGTGACCGCGCACTGGTGTTTGTCCTCGCGTACACCGCCGTCCGCGTCGGCGAACTCCTACGGGACCCGAACGACCCGCGCCGGCGCGGTGTTCGCTGGGAGGACCTCTCCCTTGACGATGGTAGTATGGACGTCTACCGGAAGAAACAGCAGTGGGACGCCGCGAGTCTCCCCGACCCGGTGATCGCACCGCTCCGGAGCTACCGCAAGCTGATGGACCCACCGACGAAACGATGGCCGGTGTTTCCGACGTTCGACCAACGGACGCTCGCAGGGCTCGTCCAGAAAGAGTTGACCGACCGAGGGGAACGCCCAGAAGCAATTACTGAACGACGTGAACAATACGCCCGCGACCTCCTGCTGGCGCTCGATGAGGACATTCGGCCGCCGTCGATCACGACGGACGGCGCACGGTCGATTCTCCAACGGCTCTCGGAGACCGCAGAGATCGATATCGACCATCCGAAACACGATTATCTTGCTCCGCACGGGGGTCGACGTGGAATGGGGGAGGTGCTTGTCCGCGCGTTTGGGTACACGGTAGCGGCCCGGTATCTCGATAACTCCGAAGAGATGGTCCGGGAACGGTACTCACACATCGAGGCGGGGGAACTCGGGGATGTGGCTACCGAAGCATTAGAACAGATCGATTGACACAAGCGGTTATACGGAAGAAGACTCAAGGTTCGGTTGATCAATGAGCCTTGACCAAGCGGTTGACGAAGCGCTTGCGACGTACAATATGTCGCGAAGTCAGGAGGCAGAGGAAGCGGGCCAAATGGCCGCCACACTCCAAGATTGACAGAGCAACTGTGTCAGAGTCCAAATTTTCTTGTGTACGTCTCTGTCCGAAATCATATATTCTTCAGTCTGATCCCTGGATGACCGTACTGTAGTCACACCTAGGACATTCCCACCTAGCCTTCATACTCTCATAGACGGCAACTGACACCTGATGTGGCTTGATGCGTTCATCACAGCGGGGACACTCAGATAGTGACAAGAGAACCGCTCCCGCAGTTGCTGCTGCCCGTACGTCTTCGACATCAGTGTGCTCTCGAAGAGCTTGGAGTTCTGATAGACTTTCGTAGGCACCAATCCGACCCAACGCCCAGCACGCGTTTTGTTGTGTCGGCGGATG
Source organism: Halobellus sp. GM3 (assembly GCF_052545375.1). Classification (NCBI taxonomy): domain Archaea; kingdom Methanobacteriati; phylum Methanobacteriota; class Halobacteria; order Halobacteriales; family Haloferacaceae; genus Halobellus; species Halobellus sp. GM3. The sequence continues at coordinate 43,498 of NZ_JBQWLT010000013.1, forward strand.
ATCGGCTGAAAGGGCTTCCCGAAGCGCGTCTGTTGCTGGTTCGACGGCGTCTGGATCGACGGTTGCGACTCTGGCGAGAATCGATGTCGCATTATATTTGACGAGCTCGTCCTCATCCAAGAGGAACTCGCGTGCCCGTGGCACGTATCGACGGAGTCTCTCGGGATACGTTCCAGCTAAGTCTGCGAGGATTGCGAGTCCATTTGCTCGAATCCGCGATTCTTCAGCATCAAGCCATTCTCCAAATGTCTCGATGGCGGGCACCGCAACATCAGGTCGGGCCTTTGCGAGGTGCCCGACAATCGCTGATGACCGTATCGGAAGTGTCCTCTCGTCAATGAACGTCAGCAGGGTTGAAGCGAGTGGTTCGACGTGTTCTGGTTCTGCCTTCGCCAGCGAGAGGACTGCATCGAGCGCAGTCCGTTGGTCCGATGTCCGACCATCCGTCAGAATGGTCTCAATAGCTGGGAGGGCATCAATAAGAACACGTGGCTGGTGTTCACTCACGCTCTTGAGTGATTCTAACGCAGCCGTTCGTCGACGCGGATCGTCTGTTCTAAGCGTCTCAAGGAGCGATGCTGCGAGGTCGTCAACTAATTCTGGTTTGGTTGCGACGACTACTGTTGTCGTCGACGTCACTTTTTGAATAAGGTCGGGATGATCGCTTTCGATGGTGCAAACCGCTTCCCAGAGACGGTCTGGAACTGTCGACTGGACGTTCGAAAGCACCTCCAAAGCGACGTATTTAGTTCGATCCGGGTCACTCTGTATTCCCGTTTCGATACCCGCTAAAACCGCTTCGTGAGGGATCTCTTCAATGAGGTCCGTGTTCTGAGCGAGTAGTGAGAGCGCCGCCGCAGGACGCCCACTAGTCAAGGTACTCCTGATCGCCTCGTGGTCTCCTGTTTCGAATAGATCGATTCCACTTGCGGAACGGACCGCGTCGTCAACTGTAGAGAATGCGTTCGGTGGGGGGTCCGTGTAGGCATACACCCACTGTTGGTTAGTTCCCGCACAGAATCCAAGTGACGTTGCAGCGAGAGAGTCTTTCGAGCCGAGATAAGTATGGCTGAGCGATCCGAATCCGGATTCGTATACGCAACCAACAAGGTCTGAAACTACATCATCGCTGATGGCGAACTGATATTGGCCCTCGTAGGCACAGTTCTCGCGGGCGTGGACTGCAACGTGACCCGTCTCGTAGATGATTACAAAAGAAAGCGGCTGTCCGTCTGAGGGGCCGCTGTAGCGTCGAATCGAGAGTGGACTAGACTCAAGTTCGTTCTGCGGTGGCAGAGTGAGTTGTGATGCATCAGCTGCGATCGTTTTGAGGGTCTCGTACTCACTTCTCGGGGGACGAATTGACGCCATTTGGTATGGCGTCTTCATTTTCATCATCAGCGAATATTCGTCGCGTGGGTGGGCTGCCGGGCGATCGATGATTTGTCTGTCGAGTCGAGATTGATGCTCGATACGGTGATACTCTTGGTCGATATCGTGTGGTGCCCCACGAAACGTCGTTACCCATTGCTCCCAGTCATCTGAACTCCCCGGGACGGCAGCCCCATTATGGAGTCTCCCTTCGATGACGAACTCGTCTTGGTCGGTGTCGAAGTGACCGATGGAGACGACCATTGTTCACTCCTCGCCACCGAGGATGTAAAGCGCTCTATCGACGTCTCGTAGTGAGAGCCCAGTTTGCTGGCTGAGTTCGTGACAACGAAGACAATATGATTCATACTGTTCGTCTACAGCAACTGTGTCACCATTCCAGTAGCCGAGAGTTTCGAGTGCCTCCGTTGCTCGAGGGTCCATCACCGTGTATCGGTGTGGATGGGCGAACATCAGAATCGCACCTGCGATCGAATCTGCAACGCCCTGTAACTCGTTGAGCTCCTGAATTGCATCACGCGCATTCTCTGCTTGAAATGCGCGCTTGGAGACTGTCGCAATTTGAGCAGGCTTGTTCTCGCGGATGTTACCGATGACGACGGGGAATTTCCACAGGACGATATTCTCGAGGAGTTCTTTGTCTTCGATGTGACCGTGTTGCTTGATGTGATTCGGTACGTAGCTGAGGAGTTCTTCTTCAGCAGCCCAAAAGTTCTCGACATCCAGATTCTGGGTTAACGTCGGAGGCGACTGTGCTCTTGTTCGACGCTCGTATTCGCTACGTGCTTCTCTTAGCGTGGCTGTGAGTTCGTCATCGGATTGGCTTGGTCGATCTGCCGACATTGTGATTCAGAGTATGATGGTATTTGCTATAAGTATTGTTGTTAACTTAGTATCGTTAGTATCGCTCACAGCGTACTTGTCTGAGACAGATTGTACTGTAGTTCTGGAAGAAATCCAAATTCAAATTCTGGCCATATCCAACAATACTAACTTATAGACGTTAGTTACTTCAGAGAGGGCTGTCTATCCATCGCTAATGGACGTCGCCGACCGCGTACAGATCGCGCCACTTGGGTACGAATACAACCGTATTCTCGAACCGATCTACGAATATAACGCCGATACAGTCGTGTTACTCCGTCACAAAGCGAACCAGGACTACGAGGCATCATTCCAACGCGATCTCGTACAGACTCTCCGAGAGAATGATCGTATCGAGCTCAACGAACGAGAATGCGACCTCTTCGACATCAACAGCGCGGTCACCGCATTTGTCGACGCGATCGAAGCTCACCAGAAGGATGATGTCTTAGTGAACCTCTCGACAGGGAGTAAGCTAACTGCGATCGGTGGGATGATGGCGTGTCAATCCACCTCTGCGACGCCGTTTTACGTCGCGCCCAGCTTCGAAGACAAGGACGGGAGTCGCAAGGCGCCCTCCGACCCCCTTGTCGATTCTGTTGGGGAAATGTTTGATCTGCCAGTCTTTCGGCTCAGTAGTCCATCGCCAGACCAGCTGACTATTCTTGGGTATCTCCGAGAGCAAAACGGTGCAACGAAAAAAGAACTCATTCAACACGCCCGAGACGAGGAACTCAATTTCATCACAGACACCTCTTCGAAAACCGAAGAAGGACTCTACAGACTACTCGAAACACACATCATCAAACCGCTCCGCGAACAGAGCTACATCCACATCGAGAAAGACGGTCGGAAAAAGCGTGTCTACCTCGATGATCACGGCCGAGACGCGCTCCGAATATTCCCTAGCCCAACGTTCGAATGACCTAAACTCGAAAATTTCGAGTAACTCACGCGTTGAATGGGGTATAGGGTGTCATCGAAGGCTTGTCACGATGTTTATTTCACGATCTCATCTAGACGAATCAGCCGTAAGACTCTGGCTGCGAACCGAACGCACCGAACGTTCAATAATAGTTGCGCTAATGTCAGCGTATGAATGAGTACGTCCGCCCCAACCGAGACAGTGCGGTGTTGCTCACCATCGACACGCAAAATGACTTCACGTTAGCCGGTGCCCCCGCTGAAATCGAGGGGACTGGTGAGGCAGTGCCACGAATGACCCGGCTCGTCGAACTGTTTCGTTCCCGGCAGGCACCAATCGTCCACGTCGTCCGGTTGTACGAAGAAGACGGCTCGAACGTTGATCGGTGCAGACGAGCGGAGATTGAAGCCGGAGCGGATATCGTTCGCCCCGGGACCGATGGTGCCGAGTTGGTCGCTGAATTGAAACCCTCGACAGACGTGCGCCTCGACGCAGACCGGCTGTTGAACGGCGATTTTCAGGAGATCAGCCCCCACGAACACGTGATGTACAAGCCTCGCTGGAGCGCATTCTATCGAACGGATCTAACCAATTTTCTCGATACTCGCTCACTGGATACCATCGTCGTGTGTGGCTGTAACTTCCCGAACTGCCCGCGAACGACGATTTACGAGGCGAGCGAACGTGATTACCGAATCGTCTTCGTTCCCGACGCGACATCCGGAGTTTACGAACGAGGGGTACGAGAGCTGGAGGATATTGGGGTCGCCGTCAAAGAGACTGAGGACACCATCGAGTGGGTGACGGAGTAGTCTTCGGTAACCCAGTCCGAACAATGTGTACCCTGTACTGAGCGACTCCTGGGTGGGTGCGAAGAGTTCTATGACGCCCTCTGGGTAGTCTGTTGGATAAGACATATTGGTGGTTGTAGTTTCTACACGGTCGAATATAGCTAATCACAAAGTATAGAAGATGGCAGATAGATTGTTTGAAGCGTATAATTCTGGCCATTATGACGGAAGATAATAATTCATCCCCTCAAGGCGGAGCACGTAATCAGACCGACGATAGAGCTCAACGCTCTGAGGGAGGAGGTGACAAGCAAAACCGGCCTGAAGACGATAGGGAAGGCAGTCTGCGAGATCTCGTTGAAAAAGAGAAAAGAAAGGATAACTCCGACAACCGATCAGAACAAACTTCGTCTCAAAAATCTGGATCAAACGGCAAACATGAAAGCCAAAAGCGCCTGCCTGAACACGAACGTCGTGGCTTCACAAAGGATACCTCGAAATCACCACCAAAGGGACAAAGTCGAGATCTACAACAGAGACAGGACAGAAGCCGATCTCAGCGCCAACAGCCTCTAGAACGCGAAACTGTTTCTCCAAACGACATCGACAACGATCTTGAAGTAGAGGAGTTCATCGAGGCGATCGAGACCTCCCAAGAGTACATCAAAATCAACCCGGTCCGGGACAAGATCAACTCTGAGACAGTCACCCGTGAACTGTATGGCCTCCACCAGTACGGCACCGGACGGAAGCTCCCGCTCGATATGGAATTGTACATCGACGCCATCCAGGGCGCCTCCAACTTCGAGTTCATCATCTTCAAGCCCGAAGGAGCCTCCCACTTCGACTTCTACCTCGGCCCCGGAGAGCGCGGCGACGTTTCCACCGATCGCCTCGAAAGTACCACACGTTCACAATATCCCGTGAATTTCGGGTTCGACCGAGAGGATTTCGATATCACGGACCTCTTCGATAATGTTCCCCATATGGTCCGCTATAACGGCCAAGAGGAACGTCGCAAAGACTGGATGACTACGCTCACCACCTACGATACGGAGACTGTCGACCGCTCCCCGCTCTCGAACCTTCTCGAGACCGCGATTCAGAGCGACGGGGCCGTCGTCTTCCAAGTGATCTTCGAGCCGCGCTCGGACTGGTCGCGGAAAGCTCAACGGCAGAAAGGCCTCCTCAAGCAAGGCGTCAATTCCACCGCGGGGATGATCGGGCGTACCCTCCTCGACGGACTCCTCGGTGTGTCTGACGAGGACAAAGCCGAACGACATCGGTCCGACGTTCCCCAAGAAGTCGGTGGGAGTATCCACGATTCCCAGACATCAGGCCACCGCCACGGAACCGACCGAATGGGCCAGATCGACCTGAAAGATCCCGCTCACACCTACAACGTGAGCATCCGCGCCGCAACAAGCCTCAAGGACTGCGCGGAGAATCTCACCGACTCACTCAACCACCTCAGTGGCAGGTTCTACAGCATTAAAGGCGAATACCTCGGCCAGAACGAATACGAATTCAAACGAATGCTTTCGCACGGCATCACGTACCCGAACGGATTCGAGACCGCAGGCCGAAAGAAATCACTCCTCGTCTGTAACGTCGAAGAGCTCGCGAACTTCATCACCGTCCCCAGCATCGACTCCCTGCCGAAAGCCAGCCGCGCAGGGACCGGTGGTTCCCCCAAAGCACAGTCCCCGCTCACCTCGCCGAACGAGGAAGTGTTCCGTGAGTTCTCGAACGGAATGACCATCGGACGCGCTGTCACCGCCATCCGTGACCCGGATCTTCCACCCTCGGACATCAGCGCCATCCAGAGCAAGAACGAGTGGTGGGACCAACTGAACCAACGCCACGCAATCGGCCTCTCCGCCAGCGACCTCACCCATCACTACATCCGTGCGGCGACCACGGGGTCAGGGAAGACGGTGGCGACCCTCAACGACATCCTCTCGACGTACGCGAACCTCAACGGGCCGACCGTCGTCGTCGACCCCAAAGGCGGGGATATGTGTGAGAACTACCTGCGGTGTCATCGCACCCTCTTCGGAGACCTCGATGACGTCGAGTACATCAAGATCCCCGAGGAGGACGGAATGGTCCCCGGAATCCCGTTCTTCGACCTGCGGCCCCTCGTCGAGGCGGGCGGTCGCGAGCGTGCGACCGCCGTCCAGAACATCGTCGACCACTACTTCCAGGTGCTGTACTTCGCGCTCGGAAAGGACACGGTGGACCAAGCGTTCGTCGCGAACGAAATCCTCACGAACCTCATCAAAGCCTGCTTCGACCCCGTCTACGGCAGCGACCACTTCTCCATCGGCGAACTACTGGAGACGGCTCAGAACTTCCAAGAACACGGCGCGAAAGTCGGCAGCAACAACAACGACGATGTGGATGATGAAACGCACATCGCGAGAGCACTCCCGCAGGTGAGCGACGATCAAGTCGAGAGCATCCTGATGTCGCACCTCCAGAAGGACCAGCGCCAGTTTATGAACACGACCGACGCTGTCCTCAACCGGATTCGCAAGCTCAAGGAGCGTGACTTCATCTGGGATATGCTTTCGTTCGACGTCGCTGATGAACACTGGGACCACGAGACCGGGTGGTACGACCGCGAGGAAGTCCCAATGCTCGACCTCAAGAGCGTGCTGAACTCCGATAAGGTCATCCTCATCGACACCGGGGACATCCACGGCGAGTCCAGTAAGATGTTCACCGTCCTGTTCCTCAGTCACCTCTGGACCTCGGTGCGCTCGATCTGGACGCCCGACGACGACGACTACATCGCGAACGTCATCATCGAGGAGAGCGCGGACGTCGCTCGCACCGAAATCGTCTACGAAGACCTCCTCCCAAAAGGCCGCGAGTTCAACCTCAGTCTCGGGCTGATTATGCAGTATCCCGAGCAAGTGTTGGGGGACGACCCACGCGGCAATCGGCGCTCCTACAAGGAGATCCTCAACAACATCAACACGAAGATCATCGGGAACATCGCGACCGACGATATGCTCGCGGAATCGCTGTTCCACGAGGACTTAGACAGCGACGAAATCAAAGACCGTATCGCCGGCCTTCGGCGTGGAGAATGGGTCGTCCAGCTCCCATCCACGGGCTTCCACGAACAGAAACCAGAGATTCTGACCCTCAAACCACTCCCCATCCCGCCGGGCCACGATGAGGGACCATTCCAGGTTCGCTCCCAATCCGAGATGATTCGCCGCCGGAGCCGAACCCGCCACTGCGTCAGTCGCGACCACGACGCCATCGACGTCGACAGCGCCACCGACCGCAGTCGCGCCCCAAGCCCCGAGGAGCAAGAAGTCAAAGACGAGGACGAAGACGACATCGAAGGCGAAGGCCTCTCGCACAAGCATCTCTCCTATCTGGAGTTGGTCTTCGACGCGCTCACGGACGGCGTCGACGGGTACACGCTCGGCAAATCGATGAAGAGTCTGCCCTTCAGCGAAGCCAGCGACGACCTGGAAGCGAAAGGGTATCTGGAGAAAGAATACCTCGGCAATCGGCAGGTGTACTACAGGCCGACGAAGAAAGCAGAAGCCACCGTCGACCGAACGTTCTCCCCCACAGATGGCGGGGAGAAAGGCAACGAGAGTCTGACCCATCGGATCGGTGTGCGTCTGGCCACGACCTACTACGAACAACAAGGCTACGACGTCCATATGTACCACAGTCCGGACGGCGACCCAAACGTCTACGACGTGTACGCCACCCCAACGAAGGAATCGCCCGACGACCGTCGGAAGGTCGTCGAGGTCGAAACGTCCCCCGAGAAGCGCGGGCACGTCGAAGGCGACTACGACAAGCTCGCAGAAGCCTACGGAGACGGTGTCTGGGTGGCAGAGAACCAGAAGGGTGTTCGGCGGCTCGTCAAATCGCTCTCGGAGAAGCTCAAGTCCAACCCACCACAGGATGGGAGCCTCGCTACCATCAACGAGCACCTGGACTCTGACGGTGCCCACGAACTCCTGAGCATCAACGACCTCCGAGACGAAGTCGAACAGTAGTTCCCTTCGACGCAGTTTCGTTCTTCGCACAGCGCTTTCTCAACGCCGTTCTCAGAGCGACTTCAACAGTGACCACACAGCTGACCCACAACGGAGCCCCCCAAGCACTCGGTGTCTGACCACTACTCCGCTGGACGACTCCCCAGCGTGTAGCCAGTCGGATCGCGAGTGCTCACAGCGGGCAGTCAGTCACCACCAACGGCACTACTATCAGATTCTGTATGTATGGGGCGGATTCGGCGGAACTAATTACGGCACGAGTGCGTGATTCAGCGTCCTTCTAATCAAATCACTAATCACGGGACGACGGTACGATTGGGCGGGTTCGTAATCACCGCCCGAAATCAGCGCCCAAATTTTCGTAATTACCGCACAGCGTCACGATAGGGTAGATTCATAATCACTTCTCTAATCACCGGACGGCGTCCGGTTTCGGGGGTATTGTAATCACGCGGCTTCGGCAGCGGTTACGGAAGCGATCTGGTTTTCGCTCGCTCGGTAATTACGGTACGGCATTGGGATTGACATCATCTGTAACTACTTCTGTAATCACGGTACGGGGGCAGGATTCGGGGGGTTCGTAATCAGTCGCGACAACGGCGGCTAACGCCCCGATAATTACCAGACAGCGTAGCGATACGTCCACTTTGTGATTACTTCCGAGGCCACCGGCCCAATTTCATAATCACGGTACAGGGGCGTGGTTCGAGGGGTCTGTAATCAGGCCACACCACCACACGATTTTGCCTGATGAGGTAGTTACGGCACGAGAGAGCTTTAGAGCATCTCTAATATAGCACAGGATTGCTCCTGATGGGGTGCGCCAATTCACACAAATAGGGTCCAAGGGAGTTACCTACTCAGGGGTAGTCGCGTAGCGAGGGGTGCAGGCGGAGCCGAGGAGAGACGAGGATTGGGTGGGGGTTGTCGATGGGTGGGACTACCAGTCTGCTGACAGAGGTGGAGGGGACCCTGGCCGAGCGTCTGAGAGGGAGGGACAGGAGGCTTCGAGAACGGGCGTGAGGGGGCTGGCGGAGGGGACGAGGGTTCGGTGGTCGATGCTGGACTGGTTGGTTGGTGATCGACGAGGGGACGACACGGCGGCTTCAGCGACGACCGGGACAGCGACGACCGGGACAGCGACGACGACAGCGGACGCGGGGGCGGGGCGGTTGACGGCGGCGACGGCGAGAGGGGAGTAGGGCGTGGTCGCGCTCGAGGAGGGTTCGGTCTGGATGTGCTCCGGGGAGGGTTCAGTCTGAGTGCGCTCGAGGAGGAGTGGGGCGTGTGTCGCGAGAGGGGAGGGTGGAGCGGCGGTCGGGGGCGAGACGCAGGAGGAGAGTTCAGTCTGGTCGCGACGGGAGGGGAGTTCGGGGCGGGACGCGAGACGGGAGTTCGGGTTGGGGTGCGACGGGAGGGAGAGGCGGGGTCGCGTTTCATCTCGCAGACGGGGTGTTACGAGAACGCGGGAGCGACGGCGACCGCGACGGCGACAGGACAGGACGGGGACCGACAGCGACAGCATCAGCGAGGGGGATGGGCGGCGGCGGCTTCTGCGACGACCGGGACCGGAACAGCAACGACGACCGCGACGGCGACAGCGAGGGGCGGGTTTGGATGCGGAGACGCAAGCCGCGATTCGACCGAGCTCTTCGAAGGTGCGGTTGGGGACAGCGTCCGCGATCGAGGACAGCAACGAGGACGACGCCGGCAGCTTCAGCGACGACCAGGACTGGGGCGGCGACAGTTGGGACCGGGACAGCATCAGCAACGACGACCGGGACGGCGACAGCGACAGCAGGAGGACGATGGCGAGTTGTGTCGGGGGACGTCGCGAGCGACGTCCGAGAGGGACCGCACCGCAGACAGCCACCGCAGGGGAGACCGCACCGAGAAGAGCGTCGACGGTTCGACGTCGACGTGACCCGGACCGTGTTCGGGACGGTCCGAGACGGGGAGCGTGGCCTAGCGGGGGCCACGCTGTGGGAGGCACTTCTGAAGGTGTCGAAGTGTCTGGGCAGTACGAAGTACACTCCCCCGGTCGCTGTAGGCGAGTTATTCAGGGCGGAGCCGACACGATTGTATGTGGTTTAGCGCGGGGAAAATGTCAATCTGGTCTAGATTTCGGGGTGCAAGGAGCAACGGCCTTGTAGGATTGTTGTGAATGACTCAAGCATGGGTAAACGAATTTCAGGCTATGTGTCTGAGGAGTTGGGCAAACAGATCGAAGAGATGGCGGACCACCACGACGTACCTCGGAACCGAATTGTGGAGATGCTCCTCCAGCAGGGAATGAGCAATTGGGATGCCCGAGTGCGGATCCTCCAGTTGGAGGCGAAGCTTGACTTGTTGGTAGAGGGGTTCGCAGAGGAGGAGAACGCGAAAATCAAGATGCAGGAGGCGATGGACGACGCCCTAGAGTTACCACTTCCTGATGGAGCAGTAATCGACGATGTGGCTGGTGAACCGTATCAGGCGTTCCAATCATTGGGGATACGACCCGATGACTGGAGCGGCCCCTCCGGAGATACACAGGATGACGAAGCTCTCGACGGCGACTCCCACTAGGACCTGAAGTAATTCGCATACCCTCCGCAAGCGGTTGCGTTGGGCGCGTTCCAACTCGCCTTCATCGGACAGGCTGAGGGAATACCGCGCTTTCAGTAGTTAGGGAAGTTCCGTTGCTCCGGAGTGATCATCTTCGTCGTCGTCATCGTCATCATCATCGTCATCATCATCGAGATATTTTACTGCCTCTGGGGTGCCCCCTTCATTTCCGTACAGCCGCTCAGCGAGATCTCGGGTGAGATGGGGACCGTTGTATGGGAGATCTGTGTGCTGGTTCCAGACGCTTCGGTGCTCGACGTACAGTTGCCGGTGCCATTGTCGGTATGGTGGTTCGTCTGTGCGGTGAATGTGGATATGGCAGCTCTGACAGACTGGGATTCCATTTTCCGGCCGGTTGTCCGTCTGATCGCCGTTCAGGTGGTGAACTGAGAGTTCTTGACTGCGGTCATACCCATTCTCCGGTGACCGCCCACAGACGATACATTCCAGTCCGTGTTCGTCGAACACTGCTTCGCGAAAGTTTCGCGGGCTCATAGGAAACCTTTCGGTTGCATTGGTATTGTTTGCACTTCGTGCAAAGCCCGCTCTGTGCGGCGGTTTCGACGGAGGAGTATCGAAGGCAGAATCTCAGCAACGATCTGTGAATCTGCTCATCTACAGGTGGTTCAAGGCGAGTGCCTCGGGGCTTGACCTCGAGGGTGAAGCCGATCATACCTTCATAATCAGGAGTGTCATAGAACTGTCTTCACTCCCGGAGCAGTATTCGCTCAGTACAGGTGAGAAATAGAGCACTACTTGGGCTTGACTACTTTTTCACAATCTGGACACTCAGCAAAACATCTACTATTCCCGTTTTCATCTTGGTAATCAATAATCCTCCAAGTGTGTGAAATTGAATTACCACAGTCGGGACAGACACCTAACGCGCCAGTGTCACTATTCATAGGGGAATGGGAGAGAGCGTGTAACAAGTTCCATCCATTGGCTATTCACACCCCATTCGGTAAATTGTTGGCCCGAATAATACTAAGTACAGATGATTCACTCCTTAGTGATTTCATCCCACGTTTCTGCACACTCTTCACAGAGATAGCCAGTAAATCCGTCCACCTCGTACTTGTGGACTGTCGTGTCTTCTCCACACCGCTCACAGTTCATTATTAGACGTTCCTGTTAGAGTAGCAAATAGTTCTTGTTGATTCCTAATGATTACAATACAAAAGCGGTAACTCGCAAGTGGATAGTCGGTGAAGTTTCACGCTGTCTGGAATTGCCGAATCGTTGCCCCCACGATCGACGACAAGCGGCCGGCATCCTCCGTCTCACAGCGATTCTCCTCTTAGTCGGTCTAGTTGCCGCCACGATCTTCGCACCTGAACTCATCCTTGGAGAATCGTAGGTAATGCCGCTCAGAATATCAGTATCTGGGCGAGTCCACCGAGGAAAAAGAGTACGACCAAGAACGCGACTCCAGTCTTTTGGATTCGCTGTCCGTAGGTCTCGAGTTCGTGATTTCCGATGAGGATGGTGACGAGCCGCGTTGGATGTGTGAATGGGCTTGGGGGTCGTGGTTCCGGGATCCGATCGCGGAGCCGCCGATATTCGGTGAACGACCAGATACTGTAGAGCAGTACCGACACGACCACCGTGACCGCCGCAAGCAACGCAATCCCGAGTAGCACGCCGATCGGATCCGACAGTCCGACCTGCAGATACACTGGATCACCGCTTCCGGCTCCCGAAAGCAAGAGAAGCACCGCAACACCCACTATCGAGGCTGGTAGGACGAGTATTGTCGCCTTGAGTAGCCGCGTACTGAAGCTATGGACGGTGTCTCGGGAAACACCGAATAGTGTCTGATACCGCGTCGAGGCGTATTCCGGTTCGGCGCGGATTTCGATCTCAGATCTTGGTTTTCTTGCACCGATCGCGTTGAGCGCAGTGACGAGTAACACGAATCCACCGAGGGCTACGAACTCGAATGGGCTCGTTATCGTCTGCCGCTCTAAGAACCCATCACTTGGGTTCGCGGGATCGACGTATGCGGTCACCGTCTCACCTGCGTCGTATGGTTCAATCGCTGACCGGGCATCCGATCGCGTGTCGTATGATTGGCTAATACTGCCGGGGAACAGTTGATCGCTGGTGTACTCACTTCCCTGGAACTGATAGGTGAACTCGACCTGAACGTAATAGTTCGACCCACTACGGCTCTCCGATTGGGAGACGGATGCCTCCTCGATCGTCGCCTCAACTTTCACGGCCTCGTCGACCGCCTCGGACTGCTGAACGTAGTCGTACCCGCCGTACGAGATCAACGTGAGACAGGCGACAATCAGAATAACGGTCCCTCTCGTGATTCTGATCGGCGTTCCTCGTATGGTGAACTCCATCTGTCCGAACACCAACTGCTTGTGGACGTGTTGTGGTCTGTCGAACCGACGCTTGAGACCCGTAGGAGCGTTACTCTGCGTGTTTCAGTATTTGCGGAGTGACAACTATTTCCAGGGCAGCAATTCCGAGTGCGACCCAGCGGATCGTGCCTTCGAGCAGGACGAATGCGATAATGGCGATGATCGCGGCATTGACGAGGCTGATGCCATAGCGGACGACTGGACTGTTGAAGATGGAGGGCATATGAACGATCCACTCGGGTACACGATGATATTCTTTTACATATCCGATCTTGAGGGAACGACTCCAACAAGGCATTGTGAGGTCGAATAGGGTTCAATTCGGGTTTGGCCTTCAGAGGCAGTTTTCACCCCCTAAAGCGATCTGTTGCGTATGAGTTCTGCACAGGTAGCTACCGATGAGGCCTCACCAGCTGACGAGGAAGGGTTGTTGCGGTTTTCTCTGCTCTATCCGAGTCGTGATGGATGGGAACCAGCTTCGTGGCAAAGCCAGTGGCTGACAGTCCACGAACCTTAGATTCCCAACCACCCGAATTGACGGGAGAAACATAAGAACCTCGGGAAGCGTCGCCCTTTAGGGCGGCGAGGATGTCACACTTCCGACAGACAGTGTTGGGTACTACGTGACGATCCAAACCCCTCCAGCGATGAACACAATGAGGATTCCGGAAGCGACGACAGTGGACCGATTCAGGGACACGAACGCGCGACGATAGAATCCCCACCGACATAGAAATTTCCGTGAGTCACTTTCACGTACCAAAATGTTCGAGACGCAGTCTATGTTGACTCAGAGTCAATAGCATACGCGGACGATACTCTCACCCTGACAAGGCCATACTGGATCGTTACGTATCCTATCGAGAGTACGGCGATGAGTACAACCACACCGACGTTAACGAGTCCTGATACGCCGACGAATCGTGTGGGGCCGGTGAATTCCGGGCGAAGTAGCATAGCGGCGATCTCTGCGGTCTCCGGTCGGACATTACTCAAGCCGTAGACGTTGTTGAACGCCAGGTTCGTTGCGAAATGAAGGCCGATCGGAATTGCCAGCGAGTCGGTTACGATGTATGTACTGCCGAGAACCAGACCCATCAACACCCAGAACCCAAGCGCGGGTAGCGAGGTCGCTTGGTCGGCGTGGACGACACCAAACAGTAGCGAGGACGCACCGAGTCCGGCCAGCACCGCACCGCGTTCCGAAGCCCACTGCGAATGGAATCCTTCGGCGGCGTTTTTGAGTACGAGACCGCGAAACAGGAGTTCTTCCCAGATCCCGACGAGCAAGAACTGGACGACGAAGGCGAGCAGAGCCAGCGCAAAGGGGAGTGCGTTCGCAGCGTTGCCCGGTGACAGCACAGCCGCGATGTGTGCCCAGCCGGTGGTGAGATGCACTGCAAGTGCCAGTCCCCACGCGACGAATGTGATGACGACACCGATACTCGCATCACGAAGCCATTCCGGTCCGACTTTCAGGCCGTATTCGGTGACGCGGCGGTGATCGACGTACCGAGCCCAGACCGCGATCACGAGAACCACGGTACCAACAGTAAAGGCGTTTTGAGCTAATCCCAGCACCGACGGTGGGAGATCGCTATTCCCGAACAGTACGAACGGGAGCACCTGTGAGCCGATAGCGACAAGAACGAACGCGCCGAGGATCCGCCACAGTGCACGGGGGCGGCGTTCAGTACGATTCCAGAACGGGGCGAGTAGTATCCCTTTGAGCTGTCTCTGATGACCTGTCTCTCCAGTAGAGCCAGTAGCCTGTTTGGAGGGATCGTCCGCATCGCGGGGCATATTCGACTTCGACATCGGTACTGAAGCCTGCACGTGCCATATCAAAGAGCGCCGTCGCCTGGTTTCAGGGGTTGAAGCCAGGCACAACCGACACGGGGTACCGAACTGTTATTGAGAACGACATAGATGTGGCAGTTGTGGTGTCGGACGGAACGGACGCGGCGGCTCTCACAGACCTCCTCGCAGATGACTGTGCCCGGCACATCCTCATCGAAACGAAAAACGATCCCTGTTCGGCGTCCGAACTCAGCGCACGGATCGACGCGTCGGAACCGACGATCTACCGCCGCCTCGAACGACTCCAACGGCACGACCTCGTGTCCGAAGAGATCCGACCAGTCACGGACGGGAAGAACTACAAAGTGTACCAGGCGCAACTCCACAGCGTCACGCTGGAACTCACCGATGAGGGCTTCGAGATCACCGTCTCCCGTCGTGAACGGATGGCCGACCGCTTCACTCGCTTCGTCGAACACAGATGACCACACTTGAACTACTCCTCCAGTCGATCGATCTCGATACGCTGAGCCGTATTCGCACCTACAGTGAACTGATCTCCGTCGCGCTCGGCTTGACGATCAGCTACCTCGCGTATCTCGGCTACCGCCGGAACCAAAGCCGACCGATGCTGTTTATCGCTCTCGGATTTGCGCTCATTCTCGGTGTTCCAGGGGCTGCACTCGTGATCTTAGGATTCGGGCTCGACGTACCGATCCCGATCGTTAATAGCGTCGGGCAAGTCAGCGAACTCGCGGGGCTCGTAGCGATCCTCTATGGACTGTGGACCCCGCAACGCACATAGTACCTAGAACGACAGATCGGCTGAAGACGCCGGCGTGACGACTGGCGTCCATCCCGCCGGCTTCGCCGTGGCCTGCCTGTACACGGCCGGGCTGTAAGCGGGTCGCTGGCTGACGCAGACTGATATCGTCAAGGTGGCCAACACGTAGACGGCGACCGTCAGAAACCACCGCGACACGCTCGAAGAACAGATCGTCTGAATCAGATTCGACCGATCAGGGATTTCCGGATCAGCCGTGAAACCGGTACAGCGACGTGACGTATGGCAGCCGGTTGAGCATCCAGATCGCGAGTGGGAGTCCCACGACTGTGATTGCGAGGAACGACGCTACATTCGCCCACAGCAGGCTGAGCCACCAGCCGACGAGGACGAAGTAAATCGCCCGGACGACGAGTGAGCGCTGCCCTCGCGCCGACTCAGGCTCCGAAAGGGACCGCGGCTCCGCGAGAGTGAGCACTGTCGGCACGAGATTGATTAGCTTGATACCGATCGGGAGCAGGACAACCGTGACGTTGAGTAGCCACGCAGTGTTTACGACGATCGGTGTGACCCACCAGCCGACGAACACGAACCACAGCGCACGAACCAGAAAGGATCTTTGTGTCATCATTACCGATAGATTCCCGGGAGGTTAATCCGTATCGCCGATCCTGGCGGTCGATATTGCGCTCGGACTAATCTGCAAGCCTGCGGTTGGCACACACGCAGGAATGCACAGACACGCTCGAATTGATTGCCTCGAAGCAGGTCACCTGATAATGCTCCCGTATATATATCTCCGAAAGGAATATTTTTCTCAGGAAATTATTTGTTTCTTGGGTGCGTAAGACCCAGTATGACCGATACGTGGGAGGACGTCAACGAGCAGGTCAAAGCGGACTGGAAAGAGGAGACAACGCCGTTCGAGCGGGTGTACGAGATCGTCGAACAAACCCACGACGGGCAGTCAGCCGCCGACATCGCCAACCGCGCGCTCGTGAGCGAGCCGACGGCGCGTCGCCATTGCAAGACGCTCGTGAACACCGGGTTCGCCGAGACAGAACCGGACGGCCAAACAACGCTGTACAAGCGAAACAGCGACCGGGTTTTGATGTCCCGGATCCGCGAGCTGCGTGAGGAAGTCAATCGGCCAGAGTTACTCGACAGCATCCAGGAGATGAAGGCCGAGATCCGGCGCTACGAGGACCGCTACGACGTGGTGTCTCCGGAGGAACTCGCCCAGCAACTCGACGCCGACGAGACGGCGGGCTGGGACGACCTCACCGCGTGGCGAACGACGCGGCAGAATCTCGCCGTCGTGCAAGCCGCACTCGCCTACGACGAGGCCAGCCACCAGCTCGCCGTATGAACGACGACGACCGTGCCGGCGAGTTCGGGCCGATCTATCTTCCAGCGCTCCAGCGGATACGTGACCTCTGGCTCGAACTCGAGCCGCTCGTCGACGAAACGAGGTACGACGACGTCGTCGCCCCCACGGAACTGCAGATCAGTCTCAGCGATGGGTTGGGCGACGCCGAGAGCGCCCGGCTCGATATCCAGTAGAGCGAACAGGGGATGTATTCGTTCCACTACGTCGATAGCAACGACGTCAACTGGCGCTTCGATCGCCACCCGAATACACACTCGCCCGAGATTCACTTCCACCCTCCGCCCGAGGCCACGACGACGGCCGCCGAGCCGTCCTGTATCGACGTGACCGAGGTGTCACTTGTGTCGCGTGCGGTTTATGCGATGTGGCGGGCAGCGTACGAGGATGATGCACTGGATCGGCTGAATAGTGCGTCAAACCCACCGTAAGGATGGACGTAACCGAGGACGCAGTGCGGGATATCTGTATGGAGGAAGTCTTCGACCGTGGCGAACGGTATCTTGCTGAGGGCCGTATCCGCGAGATCCACCGCGTCGACACCACCGTAACCGCCGTCGTGAGTGGCAGCCGTCAGTACGATGTTCGTGTTGACCTCGCCACTGACGGGTTTTTCCCGTGGTGCGATTGTCCGTACGACGGGCCGAGAGCGTGCAAGCACATCGTCGCCGTGTTGCTTCGGTGTGCTGACGACCCACCACCAGACGACGGCGATCGACTCGACGCCGCACTCGACGGCGCCGACGCCGACGAACTCCGCGCGTTCCTGCGTGACGAACTCGCGACCGATGCAGATCTCCGCGATCGGTTTCTCGCCCGCGTCGGCGAGTCGACGAGCCAGTCGGCTGACGAGCTTCGCGCCTCGATCGACCAGCGGTTCGAAGAAACAAACCCTGAGTACCACGTTGTCTTCGAGCCCATCGACTTCACGCAGTGGTTCGATCTCGCGAACGAGTACCGCAAGCAGGGGCGGTACGCGTCGGCGG
Source organism: Halobellus sp. GM3 (assembly GCF_052545375.1). Lineage (NCBI taxonomy): Archaea > Methanobacteriati > Methanobacteriota > Halobacteria > Halobacteriales > Haloferacaceae > Halobellus > Halobellus sp. GM3. The sequence continues at coordinate 61,446 of NZ_JBQWLT010000013.1, forward strand.
CGACCGTCTATCGGGCCCTCGTCGAGTCGCTCGGCGACAATATGGAGCGCGTCGATGGCGCCTACGACCACTTCTCGCGTGCGTTCAGTCGGTCACTCGACGGGTATGTCGAATGTGTCGCGACCGCAGAACGGGACGCTGATGCGGTCAGTGACGCCGTCGCATTCCTTGAGGAGCGGGTGACGTCGGGAACGCCGTTCCTCGCGGAACACTTCGAGAAGGCAGCAGTCGAGCTTCGAGAGAAACTGGGCGAGTAGTCCGACGAATAAATCCCCCGTGTGATCTCGGAGGCGCTCAGCGCCGTTCGAGAACCACCACTGCGGTTGCAAGAACGAGTCCCCACCCGAGTCCGGCAGCGTGCCCAACGAGATTCGTCGTCGGATCGCTGGCAGCAAGCGCCGTTCGAGGTGGGAAGAAGTCCCAGAGCAGCGCTCCGAGCACGACGGCCGTGACACCCAGAATCGCTGTTTCCTGTATCCCCTCGGCCCCGATCCAGGTGCGCCCAGCTGATTGTGCGTGCGCCTGCACCAAGTACCACCCGCCGGCCAGCACGCCCGCGAGTCCGATCGCGACTCCAAGTCCAGCTCCAATTCCAATTTCACGTCCGACGCCCCCAGTGACGATCGTATCTGTTGCACCTGTGAGGCGAGCACCAATCAGGATGAGCACGAACAGCCCCCCAGAAATACTCACTGCCCATGCAGCAGTGTCGCCGTAGCGGGCTTGCATGTATCGCCCCACAGCAACGATCAGCATCCCCGCGACACCTGCCACGATATCTGAAAAGCCGTACGTGATGGGTGTCACTTCTGGGTACCAGACCGGGAGGAGTACGTAGCTTGTCACACCCGTCACCACCGGGAGCACAAGCAGGAGCGTAAGTGTAGTCCGCCAGAACCATCGTCGATTGTGGCTCACGAGACTGAATACATACGGGAAGCCGACGATTCGGAGGCATCCCTCCAGATTCTGTAGGAAGTGCGCCTCAGAGGCGTGTATGTACGCTGCGGTCAGTAACGTGTACCCGCGGAACTGCCCGTGATCAAAGACGAGTGCCTGCTGGAGGGCTGGTGGGACAAAGTAGTGGACTCCAGCGAGCACTACGACGATTGCAACGAGACCGGCCACATCACCGACGTATATCCCGAGTCGGTGCCTGGAGATCGCCATTAGATGCTATCTGGATGAGGGTCATTGAATTCGAATTGATGTTTCGCTGATGTAGAACTCGAATTGTATAGAACAGGCCATCAGATCGTTGATTTCGGGCTGTTAGGTGATGGATCGACAGCTCACTATATTTGCGTACTGATCGTATTCAATCTCTGATACCTATGTCCTATCCGATACGAATTTGATGATTCGCCAAACAAGATTGTTTATGGAGTTACGAAAGTTGGTCTCCGCTCACCTCCAAAACGCCGTAGTTGCTGCGATCATATTCACGCTCTACAACACCTACACTGGCGATATTGCCGATCCAGTTTCGATTGGTATTGAATTTATTTCCTACGTTATCGCAATCTTCATCGGATTCGTAGTTATTACTCCAATTTTAAACAAGGTATTTGATAGCGTTACAACATAAACACCCTGTACTAACCGATCACGGTGGCCAACCTACAGTCGACTATCGCAACTGAACCAGAGGATGGTATCCAGAACGACTAACCCCACGCTGGACGACCTACGAGTATGTCTCCTCGACGGACCATCGGCCTTCTTGTGGTGCTTGGGATGGTCGTCATCGCTGGCTGTCTCGGTGGGCCCGGTGGGACTGACACAGGAACAGACGGTTCGGTCCCCACCACAGCCGCCGGCGACACACCAACATCCACTACCACGACTGCGAACTCCACCCCCGCGGGAGAGCTCTCCGTTCATCTGTTGAATGTCGGGCAAGGCTCGAGCACACTGATAATCGGCCCCGACGGCGAGACGATCCTCATCGACACGGGCGATTGGCGCGATGAGGGTGAGGACGTTATTGCATATCTCCAAGCGCAAGGCGTGACCCGCATTGATCACCTCGTGACCTCCCACCCGGATGCGGACCACATCGGCGGGCACGCGGCCGTGATCGAGCACTTCGAGACCAACGCCGACGGCATCGGGGCCGTCTATGATCCCGGTATCGCGTCGAGTTCAGCAACCTACGAGGCCTACCTTGATGCGGTTGAAGCACACGACGTGACGCTGTACCGGACCCAAGCCGGTGATTCGATTCAAATGTCGGGTGTCGAGGCACGGGTTCTCGCGCCACCGGAAGGGTATCTCGCGAACAAAGATAGCAACGAGAACAGTATCGTGTTGTACCTGCAGTTCGGCGCGTCGAGCTTCCTCCTTCCCGGTGATGGGGAGGCTACGAGCGAAGAGTATCTCGTCGACACGTATGGTGACAGCCTCGACTCGACAGTGCTGGCGGCCGGCCATCACGGCAGCCAATCGAGTACGAGCGAACCGTTCCTCGAGACGGTGTCCCCACAGGCGGCTGTGATCTCGAGTGCCTATGATTCGCAGTACGGACACCCCCACGAGGAAGTGTTGTCACGGTTGGCCACACGGTCGATTCCCACGTACTGGACCGCTACCCACGGGACGATTCGGTTCACGAGTAATGGCTCGGCCATAACGGTCGCGACCCAGCAGGACGCACCCACGACGGCGACAGAACTCCGCACAGGCGAGCCGACCGAACCAAGGACGAGCGGCGATCTCACGGAGCGACTCGTGATCCGTGCGGATGGCTCCAGGACCACCCCGATTACTGACGCCGAAACAATCGAGCCAGCGGATACTGCAACCGCCTCAGAGGCTCGTGACACGTCCCTCAAGGTGGTCGAAATCAACGCCGACGCCGAGGGCGATGACGCCGAGAACCTGAATGACGAGTACGTTGTCTTCGAGAATACGGGGGCGTCGTCGCTCGATATCTCCGGATGGGACCTCGCTGACGACGCGGATCACACCTACACGATCCCTGAGGGAACGGTACTTGGCCCTGGCGAGCGAATTACCATTCACACGGGCAGTGGCACGGATACAGAGACCGACCTGTACTGGGGGCACTCACGCCCCGTCTGGAACAACAACGGCGACACCGTCATTGTTCGCGATGCCACCGGGACCGTCGTGCTCGAGGAGGCCTACTGAGAATGACCACCCAACAGTTCACTGGCGTGATCGATCGCTTCGAGGAGGAGCTTGCAGTTATCTTGCTCGAAGTAGATGGCGAGGTCGTCGACGAGATCGCCCTCGACCGTTCGGAGCTTCCCACTGAGGCGGCCCATCCGGATGCCGTACTCGAGGTGACGCTCACCGATGGGGAAGTAACGGATCTATCGTACGACCCTGTCGAGACGACTGACCGGAAGGAACGGGCGCAATCGCGGTTTGATCGGCTTGCTGAGCGGCCGCCAGACGATGAAGAGTCTTAGGCAACTCTAACGGTGGCTGTTCGGGCGAGCGGCAGCTCGTTGAGCTACTAATCCTGTGTGTGGGGTAGATGCGCAGGATGGTTTCTGTGATACAGATTCTACTTCGGAATCCAGTAGCGGATAAATCCATCTACTCAAATATAAAAACATATCGACGCCCTGCATTCGGGTGAGGCTGAGACTTCACTTATACAGCCGTAGGGACTCGGTGTTGAATTGCGGTATGCCCCCACAACGACATCGGCCCTCCAACGACCGAACACGCCGACAGCTCCTCGCTGCCGGCGGTGCAGCCCTCCCACTACTGACTGCCGGATGTCTCTCCAGTTTGCCCCCACTCGGTGAGAATCAGCGCTATGGCCGCCTGACAGTCCCCAACGGGGGTGATCCAACATATCGACGATGGCTCCCCGCCCCAACGAGTGTCGAAGCACCGCTTGATCGGTATTATTTCGCCACCGTACAGCCGACCGCGCCCCAACCAGGCGCTCCCGAGGAGTTCATCGCACGGCGCGCCTACAGTAAGGCCGACATCGATTACTTTGGAATCGGCTTCGAGAATTATGATCAGCTCGTTGATTCGATCTTCGGTACCGTCATCGAGGCTTCCTTCGACCGGACGCAGGTCACCCAGACCGTCACTGACAGCGGCTACGAACGCACCGGTGAGTATCAAGGCCACACTGTCTTTGCTCGATCGGACGTGTCGCGACGTGTCGCTGTCGGCGATGGCGTCGTTGTCTGGACGAGTGTACAACAATACGACCAGCCAAACCTAGAGGCGCTAATCGATGCCGGCGCTGGCGAACGGCCTCGATATCACGAGGAGAACGCGCGATTTGACCAGCTCACAACGGCTGCTGGTGGAAACGCCCACCTCATTGTGAACACGGACATCCACGATCCGACGGGCCGACCAGCGATGCTCGCAGATGCGTTCAGATTCGATGCCGACACGGCGTATCAAGTTGTCTCCTATCGCTACAAGGACGACCGTGTACCGACGGAATCCGCATTGCAAAACGCGCTGCAAGAAGGTGGCTATCGATTCACTACGGAAGCCGAAACGTTCGATGTGCAGATCAACGGTTCGCTTGCGACAGTGGAAGCGCAGGTCCCATTCAACTCAAAGCGGGAGATCGCGCCCGAATATGATCTCCCACAAGTGACTTGGAGTGGGACCCAAGACGCGGACGCAACGTGGGTCACGTTCCGACACGAAGCAGGTGAGTCGATCTCCGCAGACCGGCTTTATTACGATCTTGACCGGCCGGATGACTTTGGGGAAATTGAGAAACAACCTCTTTGGCCGGACCGCAACAGCGATTCAGTGTCGTCCGGCGCGGAGGCGACCGTCGATCTGAGCGAGCACCCGGTCGCAGAAGGCGTTTCTCTCGTGTACTCGACGGGCGGTACCCATTTCCACGTACTGTTTACTGTGGATCTGCAGGGTGAGACCGATGCGTAACGTCATCACGGCGGTGCCGGACAACGAGCACCAACAGTGGCATTCCTGCGATGTGCTTGCGTCTGGAATCCAGTATTTTTGTACACGCCTAATGAGATCTGAACAAGAGATGGCCGACGTGGACCTAGCGACCGTCGTCGCGTTATTGGACGACGAGCACACGCGGTCGATTCTGGCCGCGACTAGTGACCGCCCGCTGTCGGCTACCGAACTGAGCGAGCACTGTGAGGTCTCCACGTCGTCGATCTACCGGCGACTCGACCGCTTGAGTGATGCTGATCTCGTTGGTGAGCGGACCCGTCCACGATCAGATGGCCACCACGAGACAGTGTACGTGTCCAGGTTGCATCGTTTCGAGGTCACAATTTCGGATGGCGAGCTCCGATGGGACCTCGACCGGGAGCGTGAGAGCGATGACGTCGCAGATCAGTTAACGCGCCTGTGGGGGAAATTCTGATGTCCGTTGTTGGACTCGGGTCCCCTGTTGGCCTACTTGCAGGGCTTGCAGCCACGGCCTCGGCGGTGATCGGACTGTATATTGGCTACCAAGCGTACCGCGGGCTGAGACGGAATGACGAACGCTCAATGCGCTGGCTCTCGATCGGGATGATTCTGCTCTTTGGTGTCACGTACACGCTTGCAGTCACCGGACAGGGACTACTCGCATTCCGCATTATTCCGATTGACCTCCAGAATGTCGTGCGTCTCTTCGTCAGAGTAATCCAGCTTGCTGGATTAGTGTGTATTGCCTATTCCCTGCAGATTGCGACCAATCGGTAGTCTGTTCTCAGCTCTATTACGGAAAATCCGAGTCGAAAGCCTGCCGATTCAGCCTAAGAGGTCGAAGCCCGCTGCAGGGAACCGGACCTCCCACGGGAACTCGTGTCAGGGTCACTCCGGACGTTCCTCGGGCTCTTCGTCTGCAAGTTCGACGACCGCCTGCCGGCGCAGGGCGCGTTCGAGGAACTCCTTGGGTAGCGACGCAATATCACCTGTCTGCACTCGCCAGAAGTTCGCGTATAGGCCATCGTTTTCGAGTAGTGCTTCGTGGGTGCCGTCTTCGACCACTCGACCATCGTCGAGGACGAGAATTCTGTCGGCTGTCCTGACGGTCGAAAGCCGGTGGGCGATGACGAAGGTAGTCCGGTTGGCGGCGAACTCAGCGAGTCGATCTTGGATGATCGCTTCTGTTTCGGTATCCACTGCCGATGTCGCCTCGTCGAGCACCAGAATGGCGGGATCTTTGAGCATCGTGCGTGCAAGCGCCAGCCGTTGTCGCTGTCCGCCCGAGAGTTTCACTCCTCGTTCGCCCACCAGCGTGTCATATTCGTTGGGAAGGTTCTCGATGAACTCGTGGGCCTGGGCCCGGCGAGCGGCCTTTTCGATATCGTCCTTAGTCGCGTCGAAAGTGCCGTACCGAATGTTCTCCGCAACCGTCCCATAGAAGAGAAATGGTTCCTGACTCACGTATCCGATCGACTTTCGAAGGCTCTGTAAAGTCACCTCCCGGACGTCCTGCCCATCGATTCGGACTGCCCCATCATCGACATCGTACAACCGCGGAAGCAGTTTCAACAGCGTTGTCTTTCCTGCCCCAGTTGGCCCCACCACTCCGACCGTCGTCCCACCCTCGACGTTGAAGTCAATCTCACGCAGGATTGTCTCCTCGGAGTAAGCGAATCGAACATCATCGTAGGTTACCTCGCCATTGGTCACTTCGAGCACGCTGGCATCTGACCGATCTCGGACTGCCGGATCCCGCGAGAGGACTGCCTGCACTCGACTCCCGGCAGCCTTGGCGCGCTCGTAGTCGTCGACCACGTCACCCAGTCTGAGTATCGGCCAGAGAAACTGCTGGGCGTAGATGACGAATGTGACGAACTCACCAGGCGAAAGTGTTCCAGTGAGCCCGAACACTGGCTGTCCGAGTACCCACAGCCCACCGACGAGGAATGTAATCGCAAAGCCGGCCCCAGCGATGATGTTCAACCCCGGAAAGTAGGTGATCCGGACTTTGATTGCTGAGAGATTGGCGGCGAGGTACTCATCGGAGGCTGCAGCCACACGCTCGGTCTCGAACTTTTCGGCTCCTTCGCTTTTGATCACCTCAATGCCGCTGACGTTATTTTCCAGCCGGGAGTTCAGATCCCCGATCTCCTCACGGATCGAGAGATACCGCGGCGCGATCACCCGTGTGAAAATCAGCGTGAACGCCGCGAGAAACGGAACCGGAAGCAGGGTGACCGCGGTCAGCGGGAGGTTCAGGCCGATAAGGATAATCCCGATGCCGGCGATGGTCGTGAGAATCCACAGGGTGGCGCTCAGCCCGTCCTCCAGAAACGTCTCGAGGGCGTTGACATCGTTGTTGAGGACACTCATCAAATCGCCCGTCCGACGTCTGGTGAAATAGGCGAGTTCGAGGTTCTGGAGTCGCTCGTAGGCATCGACGCGAAGGTTGCGCTGGATGCGCTGGGCGAAGACGCTCCAACCCCAGTCTTCGATCCACGAAGCGACTGCGCCGGCAGCAGTTGCTCCTAGCAGAATTGCGATCGAGAAGTATAGTTGCTCGATATCGGTGCCCGGAATGAGTCCCTGCGGTACCAAGGGGAGCGTGTAAGACCGTTCTGTAAGGAATATCGCGTCAACAGCCAGCCCGATGACGAACGCAGGAATGAGTCCGAGCAGCCGCCCGAGGATTGTGGCGGTGGCACCGAGGACGGCGTACCGTTGCGCGACACCGTACTCGGTGTATAAACTCCAGACCGGGTTCTCCGACCTTGATTTTGATGCCGTCGGGCGCTCGTCGTCGGATAGCCCCCGTTCTGAACTCATACATCTTCACTTGACGTGCACGGGACAAGAGGCCACGGGTGCCGAGCACTCCAGATCCCGTGTGGGCTCTGCTGTGGCGAGATATCTCGTGACATAACCTTCTACGTGTCGGGCTACCCTCTGCCGCCTACAGTTGGGACGTTCGATCTATTTGGACCACGGCGATCCTCGGTTTTCCTCAGAGTAGCCTCGATATGCGCTTGTACGTCGGTTTCTCCACTTGAGTCACAGTCTGGGGTGAGGTGTACCTGCACAGGACTGGTATAGTAGTCGTCGACGACGCTCAGTTTGAGATGATCACGGACGCGAGTCCGTTCCTGACGGCTAGAGCGGGAAAAGCGCACCCAGAGCGGTGAATTGAGATTCCGGGGCCAGGGATCGGGGAGTGATCGCAGACTCACTCGGCAGCCAAATCCTCAGCGAGCTCCCGGACCCGGTCCACCGCCGCATCGGCTTCAGGGTCACCCGTCCCGTCGATCTTCGAGAGGAGTTCGACAACGACACTGGCACGATCGGTGACCACCGCTGGATCATCGATCCCACGGAGATCGTCGGCGACCGCCTGGGCCTCACCTAACAGGCGGCTCGGCGTGCGATCGACTGGCCGTTCGGCCGTGGCCTCGAGACACTGGTACAGTTCTGCTTTCGCGTCATCCGGCATTATCGTGGCATATCGTGGTCGATCCTCGTATACCAGTCGGTCGTGGAGTCGATGGGTGTCTCATCGCCTCTGAAAGTTCTTAACCAACACAGGGCGTCAGTATCGGTTGAATGTTGGTTAACGACGTCGCGTCGAAACCCGGATAAAGCTGTAAGTAGCGCTGTCTCTCGACTGCCGACGTTCAGGTCAAAGAAGAGTGCCCACACCCGATTGGAGTCACTCTGTACAGGAAACCTACGTCTCGGTCTCCTTGTGGACCTACTCGGCTTCTACCAAGAATGGCGTGTGAAATACAGAGCGAATCCTTGGAATAGACACTAATCATCGATTCTACTACGCACTCTACATCTCGTTTGGGGGAGGGGGACAATGGAGTCAGACCGACAAACCTGTTCGGACTCTCCAATAGTATCTGGTACCACATCACGCCACCTTTCAGAAGTCGCGGAAACAACTACTTGTCCGGGAGCGAGCCCTCGACCAGTGATTTGTGCTTTGGAGAGTACGGGAGATCTCCCGACTCGATGAGCCTCATAAACTCCATCCCAGTCAGGAAGCGGATCCCTCGCTTCACCGGATATGAGGGAACCAAATTCGAGACAACCAACTGACGGACCTGCAGATCAGTCCACGCCTCGTCGAACGTCGTAGCCGTCCGGTCGCCATCGTCGCCCTCCTGCCACGTGAAATTGTCTCCGGGCTTATTAGTGAGCCACCAATCTGCTTTCTCATCAAAGGCTTCGCCGTCCTCGAACACCGAGCGGTACATCTTATCGTTGAAGTCCTCGATACCTTCAGCCGTGTCCATACGCATATACGGGACTTTGTACTTGCATTCAATGAGCCAGAGCTCCTCACGCTCGTGTGCTACCACAAGAAGGTCTAACTGATGGTCATTGTCCCCGTAGTGGGTCAAATCATGGTACGCCTCATATCCCTGTTCGTCAAGATATCCGTAGATATTCCGCTCATAGGGAATGCCCCGATCACTCGTGATTTTGTTGATGATCTCTTTCCCTGGAGTCCCCTCTTCGCCAGACAGCATTGGGAACATCTGGAAGCCGATAAAGCGAGCGTACTCGCTAGCATAGAATACCATCGGAATGTCTAGCGTTACTGTGGCCCCCGGGGGGGCAGTCTTAGGTTTTTGACTCACTGACAATCCAAATAGGAAGGGGTGAGCATTCGTGTTCTCACCTGTTACAACGATATTCTCTCGGACGGTTGGCCAGTCCTCACCAAACGCCTCTTCGCCGGCACGGTTGATCTCACCCCACTGGGCCATTGCCAGTTCGCCCTCATCCCTCATTTTGCCGAGAGCCCCATCCACGTAGCTCAAATCCAACTCTTTTAGGAAATCCCCGATGTCGAGAACTGTGACCGACTCTGGGAACTCATTATGGTATGTTTCTCCAAGAGAGTCATTCGATGACATAAAAAACGAGATGCCAATGATGAACTCGTAGAAAGTCTGCCCAAACTCTCTGACCGTTTCGATCTCGTCACCCTCTGGAGTATCGAAGTCTCTGAATTCCAGATCGACTGAATCGAACAGGTCCTGGTGTTCCTCATATCCTCCTAGAAGACTTCGCATACAGCGGTCGAAACAATACTGATACTCCGAGGCATAGATAGCATACGAGGAAAGTATGGAAGGGTTGTCCTCAACCGTGACCTTCGGGTAGGCGTAGACGAATTGGTCTTCGAGATGTGAGAGCGTTCGAAGCACCTCAAAGTGAAAATCCAGACTGGTCTCCAGAACTTCTGGCGGCCAATCGTCAACGTCGAGAGTTTTTCCACCAAATCCCGATTCGGGAAGTAAGAGTTTGATGAGTCGGGGGGGAAGGGAAAAATCTCTGAGTGGAATTCCACGGGTACTCCAGATTTTACTGCCTGCTTTATTCACCATACGTAAGAGCGCCAGAATCAATTGCTCTTTCTTGTACTCTTTGAGGAACTCGATCAATTCTTCTTCGCCAAGATAATCGCGCTGCGCCTCTACCTGAGTCTCCACAAGAGCAGGAGGCACTACAGGTAGATTCGAGCAATTTGGACATCTGAGGTTCTCGTATTCCTTCGAGACGAAGAGGGGAGAGCCGCATTCTGCACAGGGCATAGATGCATTTCTAACCTTTCAATGATAAGTCCAAAGGTCGTGCTCAATACGAAGCATTGAGCCTCAACACAATCCGACAGGACCGCTGCCGGGACATTCGCACCCCAATTTCCAGAGTTAATTCAATTGTAAAATTCTGAAATAAATCTTCGTTGCAAGACTTCTAGGTCGCGCATCAGGAGTGTAGAACTGTACAGCTACCTTGAAAATCTGAGTAATTGCGGCTATCCGCACTCGTGAACAGCAATCTGTCCAACCAACCCGACTCGCCCGCAGTTGGGACACTCGATCTGCTCGGGCCATGGAAGTTCCTTGATCTCCGCTAACGCGGCTTCAATATGCGCTCGCGTGTCTGCATCCTCGACTCGCGTCACAGCCTACGCGAGATGTATCAATCCTGAACCCTCCAGAAAGCCAGCCACACCAACTCGGTCGGTCGAAGCAGAATGGATCAAAGCGAGTAATGACATAACCGAAGAGTACAGGCCAGCCGTGAGGACTACGCCACCGACGTCGTCCGTAGGCGGTTAGAGTCCTATTCTATCGCGTCGTCAACGAACCCGAGGTCCTCGCTGTCTTGAAGCTCGACACGAGTGGCGCGGATACCGTCATCAGTCGGGAACAACCGTTCTTGGATGAGGTGGCCGTCGTCGTTCCGTCCGCGCGAGCGGTAGGCGTACGCTGAGGCCGTCCCGTCGGTCCAGAGCTTCACATCGATTGCCCACCGATCATCGCCCCAATAGTCCTGTGCTGCTGCGTAGAGGGTATCGACCTCCGGGGGCAGTTCGAGTTCGGAACGCGGCGTATCCATAGGTCGGTGGTCGGGCGGGCGGGTGATAACTCACGGATGGCGGGTACGATCTCCCCGAGATCTACGACGCAGTCCCCGCACCCGCCGACACGACCTGAGAGATCTACGCCTCCGCAAATGGCCCCGCGGGGAGCCCGCCGAGATCCTGTACGTGTACGCGCACTACGGTGGCGAGCGCCCCGCGAACGCTCTGGCCTATACAGCGCACGCGCCGGTAGAACGCCCGGAGCAAGCCACAGAGCCAGCGACCGACGCCACAGAACTCCGCACGGACGGCGGCCAGATCGAATCGCCCCGGAACCGCGAGAGCCTGCAGTGGCACGAACTGAGCGGCTTCCAGCGGGATTGTCTCGTGGCAATCGCCCGACTGGATACCGAGACGCCACCGAGCGGCCGAGACATTCAGCAGCACCTCAATGGCAGGTATCAGAGAGTCCATCACAGCCAACTGTACACGAACCTCGACACACTCGTCGCAGACGGCTACCTCGAAAAGACCGATCGCGACGGCCGCACCAACAGCTACCAACTCACCGAGACCGGAAGCCAGATGCTCGATGTCGGCGCGAGGCATCTCCACGCCACCGTGGGAGGGGGTGACCGATGAGCACCCACACCACCAGTGCCCAGGAGGAAGTATCCGGCCGCCGGGAGCGTCCGGATGTCCGGTGAGCTTCGCACCGGGATTCACCAGCTCGTCGAGGAGGAGGTCTTCCCGAACAAGAGCGCCCTCATCCGAACCGCCATCCGTGACCTCCTCGAGGAACACGGCGCACTCACGAATCAGCCAGAAAGACACAGCGCACGTGAGCATCGGAGGGGGGCTGACGCCGATGAGTAACGACCGGCGTCAGCCTAGCGCGCGACATCGTGATGCAACCGGCCGGCGCGTGCTGTCCGAGGCACCCGCAGTGAGCCGGTCGGTACCCAGTGGCCGACTCGATGCGGCCACGAAAGCAGTCACGCGCAACGCATCTTGTTATACCGGGCCTACAGGCCACGCCGGTCTCCGCTTCGAGTACATCTTAACCGATCCTCTGACCGAGGCCGTCCACACCGCCGTAGAGTCGTCATAGAGACCAACGAGTGACCACTCAAACGGCTCTGTTGAAATCCTCAGCGGCTGACACAAACGGCGTGGTGAATAGAGGGCGCGAATCGGTCACGAGTAAGGAGTGTCAGTTGAGTGGATCGATCGTCGAACGTTTATTACCGAGTGACCGCAAGCATTCGTTGATTGGAGTATGACCGACTATCTAGGTCTGTCCTGGCGGGATGTCGGGGCGGGCCTCGCCGCGGGTGGGTCGGCGCTCCTCTTTGCCGTTCTGGTTAATCTCTGGAACTTTTTCCAGACGTTCAGGGCCCAAGGATTTGACTCTGCGAGCCTAGCAGAGTATCGACGAGGAAGTGAGGATTATCTTCCTCGGGATGATCGTCACACCGGTCGTCGCTCTCATCGTAGCGACCGTCGTGTGGCGTGTGATGATGCCGGATGAACTGGAACCGGTCTACGGTGCGATAGCAGGTGTCGTTTCAGCGCTCGGATCGCTCTTCATATTCGCCACTCTGATAGGCCTCGTGTTCTCTCTGAGTCAGTTTTCCGCTGGCGCACTCCTGGCTGGGGTTTCCGAGTTCATCTTCATCACTGCTGTAATCGCTCTATTCGGGGGTATCATTACTCTCCCCATTGCCGCCCCACTAGGGGCTTTTGTGGGATACGGATACGAATGGTACTTCGCTAGACGGAAGACGTAATCAGTTGTTGATGATTCCTAGTCGTTCCGTTTCCCTCATAGTAGACGAGCCAAAAGGCCCGACTAGCACGTAGTCAATTGCTGAATCTACCCTCTATAGTCAGCACGTACGCCAAAACATATCACCACTCAAGGATTTCACTCGTGGTTTTCGGCGTGAGTGTGCGCATACTGCCGCCAGTTATGTTCAAGCTGCTGTTCGGCCTCCCAAACAGAGAATTCGACGTCAGTATCTTTGGGCTGATCACGTCGATACAGCCGATCGAAATGGACTGTTTGATGAGACGTGTCGATCCGTGCAATCTAAAAGTCGCGTGTAGAGTTTCGACATCGGTATGCAGGTAACGAGGCCGCTGATTTCAATCTGTGTTTCAGTATCCGAGCATCGAATTCACGGGACAACCCTTTTAGCGTTGTGGTCACAATACAACGATAACAATGGCGACAACTAGCGATCCAACACAAAAGAAGGCCGAGGTCACTCGCGCGCTCATTCAGGCGGGCTATGATGACGTGTTGATGATCGACCGCGAAACTGCGAGTACTGTCCTCACAGAAAAGCGGCAGGAGCTACTTGATCGGGTCCGCGACGGTGAGATCGAATCCGTCCGCCAGTTGGCGCAGGACATCGGCCGCGATAAAGCCGCCGTGAGCCGTGATCTCGAGCTACTGTTCAGGTACGATCTGATCGAATACCGCGAGGAAGGATCCCGGAAAATCCCCCAGCTGAAACACGACACGGTCGTGGTCGAACCGATCGTATAGATACAGAGCGTCGGTTAAGGTTGAGAAGTACCCAACGCGTATCAGAGAAATATCTAAGTGGGCACAAATTAATGTGAGTGGGTGTCGTAGCAGTCATTAATTCGAATTCTGTCGGGTGACCGAGCTCACACGAGAGTTCGGGACGGTCGAGGAGATCACAGACGCAATTGACGCGTATCGTGACCGGGAGCGGGAACTTGCAGCGCAATTCGAGGCGGCCACTCCGAAGGCAGTCGTGCTCTCCGACGTCGAACACGACGACCTGAATGAGGCCTACGACGCGCTGGGAAAGTGGCGCGCAGTAACCCGCCGACTCTGTGAACTCCACGAGGGGAAACCTCGTCTCAAATCGGGATCGAGTCCTGCATCTGCATCATCACACCCCTGAGACACATATGGAGCCATTTGCTGAGTAGTCCTAGTGTGTGGACATTCCGGAAAGGACATTGAGACAGTACACACCGGCAATGATGAGAGAAATCCCGATCACGCCGGCAACGTCGATCTGTTCATCAAATACGACGATTCCGATCGCCGCAACGCCAACGATTCCGAGGGCAGCCCACGTTCCGTACACGACCCCGACTGGCAACTCCTCGAGCGTCAAAGAGAGGAGGTAGAACGCAGCCCCGTACCCAAGAACCACCACGAGGCTTGGAAGCGACTGTGAGAAGCCTTCAGAGAGTTTGAGCGATGTAGTCCCAATAATTTCGGAGAGGATCGCTGCTCCGAGCAAGACGTACGGGTTCATATCGGTGTGACGCGTAAGTAGCGTGTTAGAGATTTCGACTGACTGATTTGCACTTTGTTCACTAGCAGGCTCCCTGATCGAATCCTCTCACAGCAACAGCACGATCGAGAACTACGGGTTAACCAACAATGCCCACATCTGTCGTAATCTGTTGGTTAAGGTTGAAGAGCATCAGACACTGCTATCGAACTCCATCGACGCCGGACTTCGCGACGCTGCTGTGCAAGCTATGTGCAGGCGTCGAAACCGTTATCAAGCTATGTGCAGGCGTCGAAACCGTTATCAAGCTATGTGCAGGCGTCGAAACCGTTATCAATCTATGTGCAGAACTTGCACATAGAATGAGCGCGAGCGACGGCCCACGACGAGTCCACTTCCAGTCCCCGGAGTACCTCGTCGATCGGCTCGATGCGATCGCCGATCTCTTCGATAAGGATCGGACGGACCTGCTCGTCGAAGCCATCCGTGAGTACATCGAAGAGACGGCCGACAGCGAGACGTTTCAGGAACTCGTCGCGACGAAGTACTACGACGACCAACTGGAGTTCGAGACCGTCAAGCAGTTGGTCGGTGCCGAGACCGCCCAGCGACTCCGCTTGCTGAAGGCAGACCTCGAGGACGAGCCGCTCGATCTTGCTGCACCGGACGACAGCGACATCTACGGCGATGATGCGGTGACGGTCGATACCGCTACCGACGAGCGATGAGCGGTCCCCGCCTGCGGACCGTCGCCGCCGACACGAGCGCGCTGGTCAGCCTTGCAGTGGCGCGGGCCGACGCGGCGTACGACACCGATGCCGCGCCGGATCCCTTGCAGTATCTGCTCACCTCGTGCGACGTGTCTGTGCCACTGGAGGTCCTCACAGAGCTTCAGGACCTCACCCAGTACCAAGATATCCATGGTGCTGCAGCGACGAACGTCCTCGCGGCTCGCGACCACTACACCGTCAAGGACCCCTACGAGCGTACCGAGACCCCGGATGCGCGGCCGACATACGGGCTCGATGACGGCGAAACCGACGGGATCGTTCTCGCGAACGCACTCGATGTCGACGGCTTCCTCACCGACGAGTTTGGCGGGACGAATTTCGCGTTGATCCACGCCGTGTTACAGGGGCCGCGCATCGTGCCGACGCCGCGACTCATCGTTGATTACGCCCGGAACGATCATATGACCGACGCCGAAGCCCGGAGACTGTTAGCGACGATCAGCTCACACCGGAGCTGGGAGAACAGCCCCTACGTCGCCCAACTTCGAGACAGGCTCGAATGAAGTCCACGAGACCACCCACTGTCTCGAAGTATGCAATCACACAGATTCGTCGCTCTCGACAAGGTCACGAGTGCATCTGTGGGAACGGTCGTTCTTTCGCTCTCGTGACGTCTGTAGCAGTCCCCTGACGTGGCCACCGATCAGGCGGACTTACACGCCTCGACGACGACCTCTGGTTCGTCGACGAGCTGGTTCACCGTATGGGCACCCTTGCCCTTTCCGCGGCCCTTCCGCTCCTGCTCGATGAGGGAGAGAAACGCCAGCTCGGAGAGTAAATCACGGACTCGCCGCATTTTCAGCGGATCGACGCCATCACGCTCACACACGAGTTCGTACATCGAATAGACGCCTTTCGTGGGAATTGCAGGATCCTCCCCGGATTCGTCTTGGACCTGTAACGACAGCGCCTGCAACAGATATTTCGAGTGTTCTGGCTGCTTGGCGATGAGCTCAGAGAGTCGCGCTTGCTCTTCGCGATCGTGGGCCTCGTCGACGTACTCAACGCGCACGGTATCGTCGTCGTGCTCGTCGGCGATTTCCCCCGCATACCGAAGGATGTCGATCGCTTTGCGTGCGTCTCCGTGTTCTTTGGCAGCGAGTGCAGCCACTTTGGGAATGACGTCCTCGTCGAGGACGCCCTCACGGAACGCATCAGCACGCGATTTGAGGATCTCACGGAGCTGGTTCGCGTCATATGGAGGGAACACGAAATCACGCTCCGAGAGACTCGATTTGACGCGCTCGTTCAGCGAGTCCTTGTATCGAATCTTGTTACTGATACCAATGACACCGAGAGTACTCTCGGTGACCTTCCCGGCTTCGGCGGCCCGCGACAGCTGCATCAGGACATTATCGTCTTCCAGTTTGTCGATCTCATCGAGAATGACGATCCCGACGTCGAGCCGCATATCGAGAATATCCCACAGCCGACGATAGTAATCAGAGGTGCTCACGCCAGTGTGTGGGACCTTGATAGCTGTCTGCGTGGAATCGTTGAATGCCTGGGCGATCGTTCGGACGGTCTGGGTCTCAGTCGATTCCTGAAAGCAATCGACGTAGGCTACACCAACCCTGACACCGTTGTCGGCAGCTGCCTGCGTGAGATCACGGGTGATATACTTCGAGCAGAGGCTCTTCCCGGTCCCCGTCTTCCCGTAAATCAGGACGTTGTTCGGGGTATCGCCCCGCTGGGCGTCTTTAATCGCATTCGCGAGCTTCTGGAGCTCGCGATCACGCCCGATGATCCGGTCACCCTCCGGAAGGTGGCTCACCCGAAGCAGTTCCTTGTCGGCGAAGATCGGGTCCGGATCGCCGAAGAATGACTCGGACTCACTCATGACAAAGCGGTCACAAGGCTACTATTTCAATCTTACCCACCGTGTTGCCGCTGTAAAACGGTCAGTGATAGTCCCATCGAGATCGTAAAGAGGCCTCACAGACACTATACCCACTGAAAAGTCAGGCTACAGCATTTGACGGACACCACAGTGCCGCTGTAAAACAAATGAGCGCCATAACTCCCACACCCCACGTTGCCGCTGTAAAGAGATGAAAGACGGGGTCTCCATTTGAACACAAGGTATAATTGGAGAATCCACGGTCTCGATCACGTACGCGTCCCGAAAGTGATTCGATAAACTACGGGTTTCAGGCGTTATTTCGTGTGTTCGACGCCAAAGATGACGTCTTCACAGGTACGCCAAAGTGCGGTACGGTAGCAAATATCACGACCAGGTATAAAACTATCGAAGTAATAGCGTGATCGGCACTGTCTAGTTAACAGCCTCCGCTGGCGTTCGATCATCTAGCGCTTGGTGCGGTCGTTGAAAATTGTAGTAGTA